>NZ_JBSHHD010000002.1:0-208714 GCF_053618155.1 Agromyces sp. NPDC055658
ACTTCGGGGGCGGCGCGGCGGGCGGGGCGGCATCGGCCGGGCGCCCGCGTCGCCGTGGGGATCAGGCGGTCACCGACTTGCGCCCGACCTCACCGGCCGACTCGATCGCGACCTTGCGCGGCTTGGCACGCTCGGCGATCGGGATGAGCACGCTGAGCACGCCGTTGTCGTAGCTGGCGCTGATGCCGTCGGGATCGACGTCGTCGCCGATCGTGAACTGCCGCATGTAGCTGCCGAACGGGCGCTCCTGCAGCATCCACCTGCTGTTCTCACCCGCGGCAGCCGACCGCTGGGCGCGGATCGTCAGCAGGTGCCCATCGACGTCGATGTCGATCGACCCGGGATCGATGCCCGGGAGGTCGGCATTGAGGAGGTAGCGGTCGCCCTCTCGGAAGAGGTCGACCGGCATCATCCTCGGCTGGCGACTGGTGTCGAAGATCGTCTGCGCGATCCGGTCGAGTTGGCTGAAGGGATCGAATGACATGGCCACGGTGAACTCCTTTCGTCGATGGTGGGATCTCTCGTCTGCGCGCCCGTCGCGCGGGGGATCGCGAGCCCTCCCGCCGACGTGCGCCGGGCGTGTCGGCGGCTGCGTCGAGGTCAGCGCCCGGCCGCGAGCGGCACGAGCGGGCGATCGGCCGGCCGTGAGCGCCGTCGTCGTCGACGACGTGCGCAGTCGCGCGACGATCGCCTCGAACTCGACGTCGACCCACGCCTGGTCGGCGAGCACCAGCTCGACGAACCCGGCCGTCGACGTCGCCGACATCTGCATCAACCCGGCCACCCCCGACCTCGACGGGCCGACCGATGGGTTACCCGTCATCGCTGATTGAGATTACCTACAGTGTTTGCAATAGATTTAATACACCAACTGCTTGACTTGTTTCAAGTCCCCGAGCAGACTTCCGAAGATGAACGATCGGGCGGGCGGCATGCCGCTGTACAGCATCGCGGTGGCGGCTCAACTCGTCGAGTTGCAGCCGGCCACCCTCCGCCTCTACGAGGAGAAGGGGCTGCTGACACCCGCCCGCACCGAGGGCGGCACGCGCCGGTACAGCGAAGACGACCTCGCGCTCGTGCGCCAGGTCGTGCGGCTCCAGGGCGACGGCATCAACCTCGCGGGCATCGGTCGCGTCCTCGCCCTCGAGCAGGAGAACGACGAGTTGCGCCGTCGGCTCGGGCGACGCCCCCGGCGCTGACGATCCCGCCCATCAGCGTGACGAGGCGACGGCGACGCCGCGCTCGATCGGGGGCATCCGTCGGTCGTGCCGATGACAATGCCCGGTGCGGATGCTGCTTCAGAAGCCGCGACTACGCCCCGAGCACGTCGGCCACGAACGCCTTGGTGCGTCGCGCGAGCCCCTCGATGCGCTCGAGCTCGTGGGCGCTCGGCAGTACCTCCGACGGCGCGGCGGGCCGGCCGAGCCGCACCGTCTCCTGGCAGGCGAGGTCGCTGCAGATGTACGTGCCGATGCTGTCGCCGCGTTCGCCCGCCTCGCCCGCGCGCCGGGCGGAGAACAGCGCGACCTGGTCGCCGGGCTGGTGGGTGTGGCAGAGGTTGCACACGGCGGCGCGGTGCCGGGAGCCGGTGCGTTCCGACGCGCGCAGCACGACGCCGGCGGGCGAACCGTCGAGCTCGGTGACGAGGTAGCCCCGCTCGGCGATGCGCGGGTCGCGCCAGGCGAACGCGTCGAGGTGCGCCCACTCGGTGACGAAGAACTTGACCGGCAGCGACAGCTGGGCGATCTCCGCCTGGCTGGCGTTGCCGAGCGCGGACTTGACGTCGGACTCGACCAGTGGCTGCATCGGTCTCCCCTCGTGCGACTCCCCCAGTCTACGAACGGCGCATTCAGTCGACGAACGCCTCATCCTCGCGACCCGACGACCACTCACCGTAGGTCATCCGATCGTTCCCGGGCGGGTCGATCATCACGAGCTCCCACTCGACGCCCTCGGCGTCGGGCAGCCAGGAGACGACGATCACGTCGCGCTCACCCGATCCGCGCGGTCGGCGGGCGCCGAGCTCGGTCGCCGCGTACTGCACGACGATGCCGTGCTCGGCGAACCGCTCGCGCGAGGCGCACTCGCCGCGCTCGACGAGGTTCGTGCCGCCGATCGGAATCACCGAGAGGCAGACCTGGTCGGCGCCGTTGAGGTACACCCAGAACCCGCGGCCGAACAGCTCGTCGAGCTTGCGCACGGTGTCGGCCTGGGCGCCGAGGGCCACGACGAGGCTCTCGTCCTCCGGCTGCTGCGGCCGATCGAACACCGCGAGTCCGCGCGGCGGCGCGAGCGCCGCGTCGAGCGCGACGGCTCCGACCGCCGCGAACACGCCGAGCACTCCTGCGATCGCGAGCACGCCGGGCCACCGGCGAGGACGCAACGCCGCCGCCGCTGGCGGGTTCGGAGATTCGTCGCGCCGCGCGGCGACGGGGGCATCCGCGCCCGGCGCATCGCCGGATTCCCCGGATCCGGCATCAGGGGCGGGTGCCGCCGTGCGGGATGCCGCGGCCCGGCGCTGCTCCGACCGCCGGGCGAGTTCGGCCTCGACGCGTTCGAGCTCGATCGCGGCATCCGTCTCGTAGCCGTCGGGGGTTCCGTAGACGACGCGCCGCAGCGCGTCGGCACGCGCCTCGAGTTCAGCATCGTCGCCCGTCACTGGGAGCCTCCGCTCCCGACGCTAGTCCGCGGCGATCGTCGCGGCCAGCCCCCGTTCGGCGGGCGTCTCAGGCGAAGTCGAACACGGCCCGGGGGCGGTCGTCGACGAGCGGGTGCCAACCCTCGGGGCCGCGATCGTACGCGTGCGCCGGTCCGCCGGCGACGAGCTTCGCGAGCGCCGCGAGGAAGCGGTCGACGTCGTCGGTCGTGGAGCCCGCGCCGAGGCTCGCGCGCAAGCCGTTCGAGCGGCTGCCGACTCGGTCGAAGAAGGGGTGGGCGCAGAACCGGCCGGCGCGCACCGAGATGCCGTGCTCGGCCCCGAGCGCGGCGGCCAGCAACCCGACCGAACCCTGCTCGAGCTCGATCGTCGCGATGCCGAGGCGGTCATCCGCGTCGCTGAACCCGCGCACGACCCGGATGCCGCGCTGCGACGCGAGCCCCGCGTGCAGGCGTTCGGTGAGCGCGAGCTCGTGCGCCGCGCGGGCCGGCTCGCCGAGGCGTTCGAACTCGGTGAGCGCGCGGGCGATCGCGACGATGCCGACGACGTTCGGCGTGCCGGCCTCGTGGCGGGCGGCGCCGTGCTTCCATTCGACGCGGTCGAGGCGAACGTGCTCGACGGCGCCGCCGCCGGCGAGGTGGGCGGGCGCCGCGTCGAGCCAATCGGCGCGGCCCACGAGCGCACCGGCCCCGAACGGCGCGTAGGCCTTGTGACCCGAGAAGGCGAGGTAGTCGATGCCGGATGCCTCGAGCGAGACCCGACGGTGCGGCAGCAGTTGCGCGGCGTCGACGGCGATGCGGGCGCCGTGCGCGTGGGCGATCCGCGCGAGCCGGTCGATCGGCAGCACCTCCCCGGTGACGTTCGACGCGCCGGTGACGGTGAGGAGCGCCGCGGGACATCGGGCGAGCTCGGCGTCGAGCGCGTCGAGCGTCTCGGCGATCGTCGGGCGGGCGACGACGACGCGGCGGGCGCCGTCGCGCCAGGGCAGCAGGTTCGCGTGGTGCTCGAGGTCGAGCACGACGGTGTCGCCCGGCACCGCGGCCGCGAGCAGGTTGAGCGCGTCGGTCGTGTTGCGGGTGAACACGACGAGGTCGTCATCGCGGGCGCCGACATGGCGGGCGACGGTCGCACGCGCGCCCTCGACGAGCGCCGTGGTCTGCTGCGACGGGTACCCGGTGCCGCGGTGCACGCTCGCGTAGTACGGCAGCACCCGGGCGACCTGCTCGGCGACGACAGTGAAGGCGGGAGCCGACGCGGCCACGTCGAGGTTGACGTGGCGCACGGTGCGACCGCCGAGCACGGGTACCTCGAGACCGGCGTCGACGAGCGGGGCGAGCGGGTCGAACCCGGCGACCGGGGTCGGCGCCGGGGCTTCCGTCATGCGCGCCGCCTCCGACGTGCGCGCGGGGCGGACGGCGGCCTGTTCTGTGGCGATCACGGAAGTCTCCTCGGTGCGTGGTGGGTCGAGGCTACGAGCCGCCCGTGACCGCCTCAACCCTTGCCGTCGCGCACCGTCACGCCGCGCAACATTCGGACACAATCGGCTCAGGCCGCGGGCGGGGTGGGCTCGCCGAGCGAGAGCATGAGCCGATTCGCCCAGTTGAAGAACGCCGCGGAATGGATGACGTCGGAGACGGCCTGCTCATCGAGGCCGACCTCGCGGAGCGCGTCGAGATGGCGCCGCTCGAGCCGCGGCGGCGTGGCCGCGAGCGCGACCGCGGCGTCGATGACGGCCCGCCATGCGGCATCCTGCTCGCCGCCCGTGCCCTCGTCGAGCAGCCGCTGCACGTCGTCGTGGCGCTTGGAATGGTGCGTCGCGAAGCGCGCGTGCACCGAGGCGCAGAAGATGCAGCCGTTGAACCGGCTCGTCGCGGCGGCGGCGAGCTCGCGCTCGGCGCGCGGCAGGCCGTCCTTCGCGTTGTAGAAGATGTCCTTGTCGGTGAGGGTGCGCGCCCTCAGGATGTCGGGGTCGCGCGCGAGCAGCCTGAAGTAGTCGCTCTTCGCACGGGCGCGGTCGACGAGCCCCTCGTACTGGCGTTCGGTGAGACCCGCCTCGTCGGCCGGTTCGAGCCACGGCGTCCAGCCGAGCTCGTCCTGGGTGAAGCGATCAGGGGTGGATGCCTCGGGGTGGGCGACGACCGCGTCGTCGACGGCCTGGTCGGTGATGGTCTGGTCGGTCATGCTGCGTCCTCCGTGTCGAGCAGGCGGAGCCCGGCCGCGACGCGCAACTGGAACGCGAGGAACGACACGAGCTGGGAGAGGGTGACGATGCCGTCGGTCGACCAGCCGGCCGCGGCGAGCGCGCCGAGCGCCCCGGGCGACGACTCCCGCGGGCGGAACACGAGCAGGTGCGCGTGCTCGAACGCCGCGGTGAGCCGGGTGCCGAGCACCGTGCGGGCGGGGTCGTCGGCCGCGACCCCGAGGCGCAGGCCGTCGCGGTCCTCGGCGGTGAGCGGGCCTGCCGGGTACGCGCCGTACGGACCGGTCGTGCGCACCGAGGCGGCGAGGTCGGTCGTCGCGTCGACGAGGGCGTCGCCGCCCGCGTCGCGGGCGAGTGCGGCGTAGTGCGCGGCCGCGACCTCGTCGTCGTGCAGGATCGAGACGAACTGGGCGACCGCGGCGCGTTCGGCGAGACTCGCGTGCGTCTCGTCGATCGCGGTGAAGAGGGCGTCGTAGCTCGCCTGGGCGTTGTCGCGGGTCGCGGGGCGGTGCCGGCGCAGCGCGTCGACGGCGCTGCCGGGCGTCACCCCCGCGAGCCGGTCGATGAGGTCGGTCATGTCGGTGCCTTTCTGTCGTAGTCGTTCGTTGCCGGTCTTGGTCGGTCGTTGCCGACCTGGTCGTTCGCTGCCGACGGAAGGATCCCGCTCCTCAGCGGGTTCGGTCATGTGGTCGCCCTCTCCCGAGTGAGGCGCGGGGCCGAATGGCGAACGGCCGGCCGACCCGTTCCTCGCCCGCGCGAGTGGGTGCGTTCAACCGGCGAGGGCGTGCGAGCGTGCGCCCCAGCCGAGCGCGGGCGCGACCTCGCGGGCGATGAGCTCGATCGAGCGCAGCACGAGCTCGTGCGGTGGGTCGACCGAGTGCACCTGGAACGCGACCTCGGTCGCCTGCGCGGCGACCGTGTCGCGCGAGAGCGACTCGATCACCTCGTCGACCGTGCCGACGTGGGTGTCGTACGCGGCGATGAGGTCGTCGAGGGTGTCGCCGAGGGGCGGCTGGCCCATGCGGGTGAAGCCCACGGCGGCGCGACGCAAGCCGATCTCGGCGTGGCGCCTCGCCTCGTCGCGCGAGTCGGCGACGAAGAGCGTGCGCGACGCGAGGATGCGCGGCGGCACCCCGTGCGGCAGCGCCTCGAGGTACGCGTCGATCACGGGCTGCTGCACCTGCGAGAGGCTCGCACCCGGGGCATCCGCAGACCGGGGCTGGGTGCGGGAGAGCATGAGGCCGTGCCCCGCGCGCCCGGCTCGGGTGCCGCCGAACGCCGAGAACGTGGCCTGCCAGACCCGGCCGAGCAGGTCGCGACCCGGCGGTTGCAGACGGTTCGCGTCGTCGCCGAGCGCGCCGCCGGCGAGGGCCGCGACGAGCGCATCGATCTTCTCGCCGAAGACCCGGCCGCGATCCTCCGAGCGCTCGCCGAAGGCGAGGAACGACGCGGGCGCCGAACCCGACCCGAGCCCCAGCTCGGCGCGGCCGCCCGACAGGAGGTCGAGCACGACCGCGTCTTCGGCGACCCGCACGGGGTCTTCGAGCGGCAGCGTCACGACCCCCGTGCCGAGCCGGATGCGCGAGGTCTGCGCCGCGACGTGGGCGAGGAACACGAACGGCGACGGCAGCCCGCCCTCCGCGGCGTGGAAGTGGTGCTGCGCCACCCATGCCGAGTCGAAGCCGTGCCGCTCCGCGGCGACGACCTGCTCGGTCGCGATGCGGTAGCGCTCGGCCGCGCCGGCGTCGTCGAGGAGCCTGGTGAAGAATCCGATGCGGGTCATGCGAGGGCCTTTCCGGTCGGGACGGCGGGAGGGACGGCGGGAGCGGATGGAGCGGGCGTCGCGACGGCAGCGACCGCCGCGCGTCGGGGCACCGCGTCGAGCAGCTCCCGGGTGTAGGCGTGCTGCGGCGCTCGGAAGACCTGCTCGGTGGCGCCCTGCTCGACGATGCGCCCGCGGCGCATCACCGACACCGAGTGGCTGATGCGGGCGACGACCGCGAGGTCGTGCGAGATGAAGAGGTAGCTGAGCCCGAGCTCGTCCTGCAGCTGCTCGAGCAGCTCCAGGATGCGGGCCTGCACGGTGACGTCGAGCGCCGAGACGGCCTCGTCGAGGATGACGAGTTCGGGCTCGGGCGCGAGCGCACGGGCGATCGCGACGCGCTGCCGTTGCCCGCCCGACAGCTCGGCCGGGCGACGTCCGGCGACGTCGGCCGGAAGGGCGACGCGGTCGATGAGCCGGCGCGCGGTCGCGGCGCGGGTGGCGCGATCGCCGACGCCGAAGTTGCGCAGCGGCTCCGAGATGATCTCGGCGACCGTCTGGCGCGGGTCGAGCGACGCGAACGGGTTCTGGTAGACGAGTTGCACTCGGCGGCGGAACTCCCGCTTCGCGGACCCGGCGAGCGCCGTCGCGTCGGCGCCGCCGAGCGACACCGCGCCCGCGTCGGGCGCCGCGAACCGGGCGATGATGCGGGCCGTCGTGGTCTTGCCCGAGCCGGACTCCCCCACGATCGCGTGCGTCGTGCCGCGCAGCACCTGGAACGACACGTCGTCGACGGCGCGGAACGCCGGCCGCCGGCGCCCGAGCGAGAACTCCTTCACGAGACCGGATGCCTCGAGCACGAACGGGTTCTCGGCGGCGGCGACGCCCGGGTCGCGGAGGAAGAGCGGCGGCCTCGGGTGCCGGAACGCGTGCTCGGCGAGCCCCGGCGCGTCGGCGAGCAGCCGGCGCGTGTACGACTCGCCGGGCGCATCGAGCACGGCTTCGGTCGCGCCCTGCTCGACGATGCGACCGTGCTGCATGACCACGATGCGTTCGGCGCGCTCGGCGGCGACGCCGAGGTCGTGCGTCACGAGCAGCACCGCCGTGCCGTGCTCGCGGCGCAGCTCGTCGATGAGGTCGAGGATGCGCCGCTGCACGGTCACGTCGAGCGCGCTCGTCGGCTCGTCGGCGATCACGAGCTCGGGCGAGAGCGCGACCGCGTTGGCGATGAGCACCCGCTGCCGCATGCCGCCCGACAGCTCGTGCGGGTACTGCTTCGCCCGCAGCGCCGGGTCGTCGAGGCCGACGCGTTCGAGCAGCTCGAGCACGCGCCCGCGGATGCTACGACGGTCGCCCCGCCCGTGGATGCGGAACGTCTCTGCGAGCTGCACGCCGATCGGCCGCACGGGGTTGAGCGACGAAACCGGGTCCTGCGGGATGTAGCCGATGCGCGCGCCGCGCACCGACTCGAGGCGGCGGTCGCTCCAGCCTGCGATGTCGGTACCCGACAGCCGGATCGCACCGCCGAGGGCGCGGCCTCCCTCGGGCAGCAGGCCGAGCACGGCGCTCGAGGTCGTCGTCTTGCCCGAGCCCGATTCGCCGACGAGGGCGACGACCTCGCCCGGCTGCACGTCGAACGACACGTCGTGCACGACGGGTCGCACGCCGTCGCGGGTGCGGTAGCCGACGTCGAGGTGCTCGATCGAGAGCAGCGGGGCGGTGGCGGTCATCGGGTCCTCCCGAGGGCGTGGCTGATGCGGTTGGCGCTGAGCACGACCGCGACGACGACGAGGCCGGGCAGCACGGTGAGCCACCACGAGGTCGCGACGTAGTTGCGCCCCTCCGCGATGAGCAGGCCCCACTCGGGCGTCGGCGGCGGCGCGCCGTAGCCGAGGAAGCCGAGCGTCGAGATCGCGAGGATCGCGGTGCCGAACTGCAGCGCTGCGAGGCCGACGACGGCGGTCAGCGAATTCGGCAGCACATGGCGGAAGAGCACCGCGTGCAGTCGGGCGCCCGAGCCGAACGCCGCCTCGACGTAGTCGGCCTGGCGCACTCGCACCACTTCCGAGCGCGACAGCCGGGCGAACGCGGCGACCGAGCCGACGCCGACGGCGATCGCGGCGTTCACGGTGCCGAAGCCGAGCAGGATGATGATGCTGAGCGCGAGCAGCAGCCCGGGGATCGCGAGCAGCACGTCGACGAGACGCATGACGACCGCGTCGACCGCGCCGCCGAGCGAGCCCGCGAGCACGCCGAGCAGGGTGCCGCCGACGAGGCCGACGGTGACGGCGACGAAGGCGCCCGAGAGCGAGTGCACCGCGCCGTGCACGACCCGCGTGAAGAGGTCGCGGCCGATGGCGTCGGTGCCGAACAGGTGGGCGCCGCTCGGCGCCTGCAGCTTCTCGGCGGGCACGCCCGCGAGCGGGTCCTGCCCGGTGAACAGCCACGGCACGATCGCCCACGCGATCACGACGGCGATCACGGTCCACGCCACCACGAGCCCAGGCCGGATGCCCCGGAGCCGGCGCCGCACGTCGGCCGCTCGGGGAGCGCCCGACGGAGGAGGCCCCGCTGCCGCCGGTCGAGGAGCGTCCGGCGACGGAGGCCGCGCCTCGAGAACCTCCGACCGGGGCCCGGTCGTGACGGGGCTCGGCGCGCTCGCCACGCTCCCACCTCTGCCGCCGGCCTCGACCGACTCGCGCACATCGACGCTCATGCCGCCACCGCCTTCCGCTTGAGTCGCGGATCGAGCACCGGGTACACCAGGTCGACCGCGAGGTTGACGACGACGAACACGAGGGCGGCCAGCACGACGATCGCCTGCAGCACCGCGACATCCTGATTGGCGACCGCCTGTTCGGTGAGCCGGCCGATGCCGGCGCGGCCGAACACGGTCTCGGTGACGACCGCGCCGCCGATGAGTTCGCCGATGAGCACGCCCGCGATCGTGATCGCGGGCAGGGTCGCGTTGCGGGCGACGTCGCGCCAGAGCACCCGCGCGGGGCTCGCGCCCTTCGCCCGGACGACGGCGACGAACGGCGAGAGCTGCACCTCGTCGATCGATCGGGCGAGGATCTGCGCGAGCGGCGCCGAGATCGGCACCGCGAGCGTGAGCACCGGGAGGATGAGTCCCTGCACGGGGTCGGCCCCGATCACCGGCACGAGCCGCAACTGGAACGAGAAGACCTGGATGAGCACGATGCCGAGCCAGAACACGGGCACCGAGACGAAGACGCCGGGCAACGCTCGCAGCCCCTGGCGCAGCCAGCCGAACGGGGCGAGCGTCGAGAGGAACGCGAGCGCGACCGCGAGGACCACCGCGACGACGAACCCGAGGCCCGCGAGCACGAGCGTCTCGGGCAGCGCGGTGCCGATGAGCTCGTGCACGGGCGTGCCGTACTGCACCGAGTACCCGAAGTCGCCGACGACGAACCCCGAGATCGTGTGCAGGAACTGCTGCCACGCGGGCACGTCGGCGCCGTAGCTCGCCCGGATGTCGGCGATCTGCTCGGGCGAGAGCCCGAGCTCGGGACTCTCGAACTTGATGAGGATCGCGTCACCGGGCAGCGCCTGCAGCAGCACGAACGTCGCGGTGAACGCGATCGCGAGCACGATGAGCGCCTGTCCGGTGCGGCATGCGAGGTAGGGCATCGTTCTCTCCTTTCGAGGGGTTGCGGTTGCGGGTCGAGGAGGAGCGGAGCGGCGTCTCGAAACCCGCGACGTGCGGGCCCGGGTTTCGAGACGGTCGCCGACGCTCCCTCCTCGACCTGCTCGACCGACCGAGCGGCTACTGCTTCTCGACCCAGGTGTCGTAGAACTGCGGACGGGCCACGGCCTCGGTCGTGAAGCCGTGCACGTACGGCGCAGCGCCGTAGACCTGCGGCTCCTCGAACAGCGGGATCACGTAGGCCTGCTCGGTCAGGTAGTCCTGCACGGCGGCCGAGGCCTCGTCGCGCTTCGCGGGGTCGGGCTCGGAGGCCACGGCCTCGAGCAGCTCGTCGAGCTTCGCGTCGTCCGACAGCAGCGTGTTGCGGTTCTGCGTGTGGTACTGGCTCTTGATCACGTCGTTGTCGGCGCGTCCGACCATCGAGTGGTAGACCGGGGTCTTCAGCGGGTCGAGGATGTCCTCGGCGTAGCTGCCCGCGTCGGCGGCCTTGACGTTGAGCTCGACGCCGATCTTCGCGAGCTGCTGGCTCACGAGCTCGAGCGTCTGCTTCGAGAGCGGCTGGGGCTTCGCCTCGTAGACGGTGAGCGAGAGCCGCTCGCCGCCCTTCTCGCGGATGCCGTCGTCGCCGACCTTCCAGCCGGCCTCGTCGAGCAGCTGCTCGGACTGCTCGGGATCGTAGGCGAGCTTCGCCGACTCGTCGGTGTACCCGGCGGCCGTCGCCGCGAGCTCGCTCGTCGCGACTGGGTAGTTCGCGGTGAAGATCGTGTCGACGACCTCTTGGGCGTCGACGCCGTGCACGAGCGCCTGGCGCACGCGCAGATCGCTCAGCAGCGGATTGGTGAACCGCAGCCCGAGCGAGTTGTTGACGCCCCGGGTGGGGGCGGCGACGATCTCGAAGCCGGCGTCGGCGACCTGCTGCTCGTCGAACGCCTGCACGTAGCGGATGACGTCGGCCTGCCCGGCGAGCAGCGAGCCGATGCGCACGCTGTCCTCGGGCGTGACGACGAGGTCGATGCCGTCGAGGTAGGCCCGGCCCTGATGCTCGAACGAGGCCGGGGCCCAGTCGTAGTCCTCACGCGCCGCGAGGTGCAGCGAGGTGCCGATCTCCTCCTCGGTGATCGTGAACGGACCCGAGCCGATGATCTCGGTCGCCGAGCCGGCGCCCCAGTCCTCGAGCTTGCGGTCGAGGGTGTCGGGCGAGACGAGGCCCGAGTTGATCGTCGAGGTCGCCTGCAGGAAGCCCGGCGCCGGCGCCGAGAACCGGAACGTCACGGTGTCGTCGTCGACGACCTCGCTCGAGGCGTAGTTGTTGATCGCCTCGGAGACGGTGAGTCCGAGCTCCTCGTCGCCGAGCCCGTACGTGTCGAAGTTCTCGGCCACCGCGGCCGCGTCGAGCGGGGTGCCGTCGGAGAAGGTCACGTCGTCGCGAAGGTCGAACGTGTACTCCGTGGCATCCGCGTTGACGGCCCAGTCGGTCGCGACCCACGGCTGGATCTCGAGCGTCTCCGGGTCCTGCCAGGTGAGGCGGGCGGTGAGGTTGTTGACGAGCCCGCCGTTCGGGTAGAAACCGGCCTGCGGCGGGTAGAGCGTCGTGTACGGCTGGTGCTCGAGGTACGTGAGCGTGCCGCCCTCGACCGGCTCGCCGGCGGCGCCGGCCGAGCCTGCGGCGCCCTGCCCGGCGCAGCCGGCGAGGAGCCCGACTGCGGCGAGCGCGGCGGCGCCGGCGGCGATGAGTCGCGTGTGCTTCGTGGACATGTGCGTGGAGTTCCTTCGGTTCGGAAGTGCGATCAGGTCACCCAGTGGTGCGGGGTGTGATCGTCGAAGCTACGGATGCCTCGCCGGCGTCTCAACCGCCCCACGACGCCCGCCGTCACCGCGGGAAACCGGCGGCAACGGGGCGTCATGCCGCGTCACGTGGACGTTGTCGGGGCGGGCCAGGCCGAGGTGCTCGCGCAGGGTCTCGCCCTCGTACTCGGTCGGGAAGACGCCCCGCCGCTGCAGCTCCGGCACGACCTCGAGGGCGAACGCGTCGAACTGCGCGGGCTGGATCGCGGAGAGCACGTTGAAGCCGTCGACGGCGCCGGCATCACCCCACGCCTCGAACTCCGTGGCGATGTCGTCGGCCGTGCCCACGATCATCGAGGCGTTCACCGAGGCGGCGACGACGAGGTGCCTGAGCGTCGGCGGGCGTTCGCCCGCGGGGCTGCGACCGGTGCGCTCGGCCACGATCTCGACGAGCTCCTGACCGGGCGCGCTGAACTCGGCCACGAGCGCCGGCGTGACCGCGCGGTCGGGCGACAGCCCCGACACGTCGACGCCGAGCAGGGTCGACAGCTGCGCGAGCGATCGGTTCGCGGGGAACGCGGGCGGCGGGCCGTCTGGCCAGTCCTCGGCGATCTGCACGAGCTCGCTCAGCTCGTCGGCGATCGCCTGGGCGTGCGCTCGCGTCTCGCCGACGATGGGCAGCACGGGCGCGATGACCTTGAGCGTGCGATCGTCGCGGCCCGACTCGAAGGCGAGCGCTCGCAGCTCCTCGCGCACTTGCACCGCGTGCTCGAGGTCGCCGACGGCGACGAGTGCGAGGTCGGCGTTCTGCGCGGCGAACAGGCGCGAGCGCGGCGAGGTGCCCGCGTGCACGATCGGCAGGTGGCCCTGCACCGGGCGGGCGACGTTGAGCGGACCCGTGACGTCGAGGTGCTGGCCGTTGAAGTCGGTGGCGTGCAGCTTCGACGGATCGATGAAGACCCCCGCCGCGGCATCCGCGACGATCGCGTCGTCCTCGAACGAGTCCCACAGCCGGCGCAGCACGTGCTCGAACTCGACCGCGCGGTCGTAGCGGGTCTCGTTCGCCGCGTGGAAGTCGCGGCCGTGGTTGCCGGCCGCGCGCGGCTCGGCTCCCGTGACGAGGTTGAGCCCGGCGCGGCCTCCGCTCAGCAGGTCGACCGAGGCGGTCGCACGGGCGAGCGTGTACGGGTCGGAGTAGCTCGTGTTCGCGGTCGCGATGAGCCCGATGCGCTCGGTGACGCCCGCGAGGTACGTGATCGCCGAGAGCGGGTCGATGCGGGCGACGAGGTAGGGGTCGCGGAACTCGAGGTCGTGCCCCGTCGCGAGCCAGTCGCCGAAGAACAGGTAGTCGAGGCGCGCCCGTTCGGCGACCTCGGCCGCGCGGCGCAGCACCGCGGCATCCCCCCTCGGATCCCGGTGCGCCCCCGGATACCGCCAGCCCGACGGGTAGGCCCCGATCGCCCGGACCATTGCGCCGATGATGAGTCGTGTCATGTGTCGACCTCCCGGGCTCCGACGCTAGGGAGGGCGGCAGCGGGCCGCGAGCCCGCCTGTCACACGGGGGAACCGGGTGTCACACGAGGTCACCCGAACGTCACATGACGACGGGCCCCGGATGGTCGAGCAGCGAGCGCAGCGAGCGCGTCCAGGCCGCCCGCGCCTCAGATGCTCGCCCGCTGCGCCACGAGCGGGCACTCGAACGGATCGCGCTCACCGAGCCCCACCCGGTTGATGTAGTGGAAGACGATCGCGTACGACCGCCACAGCGTCGTCTGCGTGTACGGGACGTCGTGCTCGCGCAGGTAGGCGGCGATCAGCGGGGCCGCCCGCCGCAGGTGCGGGCGCGGCATCGACGGGAAGAGATGGTGCTCGATCTGGTAGTTGAGCCCGCCCATCGCGAAGTCGAGCACCCGGTTGCCGCGGATGTTGCGACTCATGAGCGCCTGCCGGCGCAGGAAGTCGAGCTTCATGCCCTTGGGCACGAGCGGCATGCCCTTGTGGTTCGGAGCGAACGACATGCCCATGTAGAAGCCGAACAGGCCGAGCTGGATCGCGAGGAACACGGCCGCCTTGTCGGGCGAGAGCACGAGCAGGACGAGCGCGAGGTAGCCGATGATGCGCACGGCGAGGAACGCGATCTCGACGGGTCGGTGCGCGAGGTGCTCGCGGGCGAGCACCCGGTGCACGCTCGAGGCGTGCAGCGAGAGCCCCTCGAGCAGCAGGATCGGGAAGAAGAACACCCCCTGATGCGCGATGACCCAGCGGAAGAACGCCGCGCGCTCGCGGGCCGCCTGCTCGGGCGTGAACGCGACGACGGGCAGTTCGATGTCGGGGTCCGCGCCGAGCTGGTTCGGGTTCGCGTGGTGCCGCGTGTGCTTGTGCTGCCACCAGCCGTAGCTCATGCCGACGATGCCGCCGAGCACGAGGCTCGTCCAGTCGTTCCACTTGCCCGATCGGAAGATCTGGCGGTGGGCGGCGTCGTGGCCGAGGAACGCGGTCTGGGTGAACAGGAACGCGAAGACGGCGGCCGTGAACATCTGCCACCAGCTGTCGCCGATCCAGATGAAGACGGCGATCGCCGCGGCGACCGCCATCGGCACGGCGATGAGCTTCGTCCAGTAGTAGCCGTAGCGCCGGCGCATGAGCCCGGCGGACTTCACGAGCCTCGCGAGGTCGGTGAAGTCGCTGTTGGGATTGGGGCGGGCGACCGGCGCGGCCGCCTTCACCTGAGTAGCGGATGCCTCGTCCATGAGGTCTGCTCCCAGCCCGCGCCGCCCGACGGGCGGCGCGAATCAGGTCATCGGTACGTCGAGCTGTGAGGGTCGAAGCTGATGCGGTTCGCCAGCTTCACGACCGCGGCGGCGCGATCGGACTCCTCCTCGGCGAGCTTCACGCGCTCGAGATCGCGAGACTTGCGGAGCGTCGCGACCTGGGTCCCGATGTCGGCGAGGATCTCCCCGATGCGCTGCGCGAGCCCGGCCTCGAGTTCGTGCAGGTTCGTGTTGCCGATGAGCAACCGGCGGTCGGCGGTCATGAGCGTGATGCCCTTGTAGCCGGCTGCAGCCAGTTGGTCGGTGACGCTCGCCGCGGCGAGCAGTTCGAGTTCGAGCGGGTCGGGACGCCTCGAGAAGACGGCGGTCACGACGTACCGTTCGGGGGCCTCGGCGGTGCCGAGCGTGGCGGGCAGTTCGCTCGCCAGGATGTGATCGAGCGCGAACGGCCCGAGCGTCGAGACATCCATGTCGGCGGTGATCATGATGCGATCACCTCGGCGGCCGGTCGCCAGTAGGCGGCCGCGCTGTCGACCCAGCGGTTCGGGTTCGAGACGTTCGCCTCGAAGTGCGACCAGAAGGCTGCGGTCCGGCGGTGTTCTGCGGCTTGCGCGGTGACTCGCATGTCGTCGGCCGGGGGCGGGCGGATTGCTCCTCGTATTGCGTTCATGATCGGACGTTACGCCTCGAACATGTGTACGTACACAGGTTCGACGCGAGGCCTCACCACGTCGCGACGTACTCCGACACCCGGTCGGGGAGCGTGCCGCGCACGACCGGCACGCCGCGCTGCACGGCCTGCGAGATGCGGTCGCGCAGCTGCGCCGACTCGAGGCGGTAGTCGACGAAGTCGACGTCGCTCGCGTACACGCCGATCGGCAGCGTGAGCGCCTGGAAGAAGGCGAACAACGGCCGGAACTGGTGTTCGATGATGAGCGCATGACGGTCGCTGCCGCCGGTCGCGGCGAGCAGCACGGGCTTGTCGATGAGCGCGTACTGCCCGACGAAGTCGAACACGTGCTTGAACAGCCCCGTGAAGCTCGCCCGGTAGACGGGGCTCGCGACGATGAGCAGGGTCGCCGACTCGATGCGCCGGATCGCCGCCTCGGCGACGGGGCTCAGCTCGTCGCGCCGCAGCGCGCCGCTGAACTCGCGCCCGATCGCGCCGAGCTCGATGAGCTCGGTCTCGACCTCGACCCCGGGTTGCGCGGCGAGGGCGACCGCGAACTCCTCGAGGATCTCGCGCACCAGCACGGTGGTCTTCGAGGGGGCGTGCAGGCTGCCCGAGACGGCGACGAGTGAGACACGGTGCGACATGCTCCCGACGCTAGGCAGCCGCCCCGGATGCCGCGACCGACCGGGTCATACGACGGAACCCGCCGTCATCCGGCGGAACGGCCGGTCACACGAGGTCATCCGCGCCTCGACGATCGACGAGACGCTCGAGTTCCTCAGTTCTTCTCGGAGGTCACCGGCTGCGGCGGGGCGCTTCGTTCGCGCGCGTCAACAGGATGAGCGGTAGGGCACCCGCCGCCAGGGCGGTGCCGGAGGGCTCATCCTGTCGAACGCGAGCGGATGCCTCGTCGCTCAGTCGCGCGACGAACCGTGCCGCGGCTTCCGGGCCGGGCGGTCGTCGCCCTCGGGCGCACGCCCGCCCTCGCGGTCGCGGTCGTAGCCGCCGCGCGATCCCCGGTCGCGGTCGTAGCCGCGTCCACCGCGGTCGCCGTCGTACCCGCCGCCCGACCCGCCCCGCGACGATCCGCCGCGGTCGGGGCGCAGGTCGATGAGCTCGCCCGAGATCCGCGTGCCGGCGAGCCGGTCGAACACGTCCCGGGGCAGGTCGGCGGGCAGCTCGACGAGCGAGAAGTCGCCGCGGATCTGGATGCGACCGAAGTCCTCGCGACGGAGGCCTCCCTCGTTCGCGAGCGCGCCGACGATCTGGCGCGGCTCGACGTGCTGGCGGCGTCCGACCGAGATGCGGTAGTTCTGCAACGACGCGCCGCCGCCGCGACGACGGTCGGAGCCGTCGCGCTCGTACCGGTCGCCTCCGCGGTCACCGCGGTCGAAGCGGTCGCCGCGCGAGTCGCGCGACCCGCGATCCCGATCGCGGTCGAACCGCGCGGGCCGCTCGGGCTCGGGCTCGAGCAGCAGGGGCGACTCGCCCTGCGCGACCACGGCGAGCGCGGCGGCCACGTCGGTCTCGGGCACGTCGTTGTGGCGCACGTAGTGCGCGATGATGTCGCGGAATCCGGCGATGCGGTCGGTCTCGCCGAGCGCCGCCGTGATGCGGTCGTCGAAGCGCGCGAGGCGGGTGACGTTGATGTCCTCCACGGTCGGCAGCTGCATCTGGGTCAGCGGCTGCTTCGTCGTCTTCTCGATGCGGTTGAGCAGGCCACGCTCACGCGGCGTGACGAAGCTGATCGCGTCGCCCGAGCGCCCCGCGCGACCGGTGCGGCCGATGCGGTGCACGTACGGCTCGGGGTCGGTCGGGATGTCGTAGTTGACCACGTGCGAGATGCGCTCGACGTCGAGGCCTCGCGCCGCGACATCCGTCGCCACCAGGATGTCGAGCTTTCCGCTCTTCAACTGGTCGACGGTGCGCTCGCGCTGGGCCTGCGCGACATCGCCGTTGATGGCGGCGGCCGAGTAGCCGCGGGCACGCAGCTTCTCGGCGACCTCCTCGGTGGCGTTCTTCGTGCGGACGAAGATGATCATGCCCTCGAAGTTCTCGACCTCGAGGATGCGGGTGAGCGCGTCGATCTTCTGCGCGTGCGCGACGAGCAGGTAGCGCTGGGCGATGTTCGCCGACGTCTGCGTCTTCGTCTTGACGGTGATCTCTTCGGGGTCGTGCAGGTACTGCTTCGACATGCGGCGGATCGCAGCCGGCATGGTCGCCGAGAACAGCGCGACCTGCTTGTCGTCGGGGGTGTCGGCGAGGATCGTCTCGACGTCTTCGGCGAAGCCCATCTTGAGCATCTCGTCGGCCTCGTCGAGCACGAGGTACTTGAGCTCCGAGAGGTCGAGGGTGCCCTTGTCGAGATGGTCCATGATGCGTCCGGGCGTGCCGACGACGATGTGCACGCCGCGGCGCAGCGCCGAGAGCTGCACGCCGTAGCCCTGGCCGCCGTAGACGGGCAGGATGTGCACGCCGCGCAGGTGCGCCGCGTACTTCTCGAACGCCTCGCAGACCTGCAGGGCGAGCTCGCGCGTCGGCGCGAGCACGAGCGCCTGCGGCGTCTTCTGGTCGACGTCGAGCCGGTCGAGGACGGGCAGCGCGAAGGCCGCCGTCTTGCCGGTGCCGGTCTGCGCGAGGCCCACGACATCGCGCCCGGCGAGCAGCGTCGGAATCGTCGCCGCCTGGATCGCCGAGGGCGTCTCGTACCCGACGTCGTCGAGTGCGCGGAGCACGGCGTCGCCGAGCCCGAGGTCCGCGAAGGTGGTCGTGGCGGGCTCCTCCGGAGCCGCGGCCTCGACGGGGGCGTCGCCTGTAGTCACCCTTCAGGGTACCGCCCGCCCCCTGCGCGATACCTGAGTCGGGCTCGGGATGCCTCACGGCCGGCGCCGCGCGGATCGAGACCCGCCGGGTGGTCGAGCAGCGCGACGCGTAGCGAGACCCCGCCTCAGCCCTTCGGCTTCTTCGGGCCCTGGCCTCGGCCCGGGTGGTCGTCTTCGGGCTCGGGGGTCGGTTCGGGCGTGGGCTCGGCCGTCTCGGGCGCAGGCTCGGGCTCGACGGTCGGCTCGGTGCCGGGATCGTCGGCGGCACCATCGTCGGGCTCGGTCGTCGGCGTCTCGTCGGCGGGCGGGGTCGCGGTCGGCAGGATCGGCGGGTACGCGCGCGTCGGCGTCGTCGTGCCCGGCGTCGGACGCGGCGACTCGACGGCGGGGCCGGCCTCGTCGACCTGCCCGGCGGTCGACCCGATGACGGCGACGGCGCCGCCGAGCATGGCCACGGCGACGAGTCCTGCGCCGGCGATGACGACCGCCGGACGGTGCCCGCGCGCCCAGAGCACGGCCGGGGCGAGCGCACGACCGACGGGTGCGAGGCGGGAACGAGCCCACGTGACCGCTCGGCCGAGCTGCGGGACTCGGCCGGGCAGGGCGCCGGACCAGGCGGCGATCGAGGCGGCTCGTGCGACGAACCAGGCGGCGATCACCGTCAACGGCGCGAGCAGCACGGCACCGCGCGCGGGCTTCGGCGCGGCTCGTCGGCCACGCGGACGCCGCAGCGGCTCGTCGTCGTGGGGGTACTCGTCGGTCACGATGCCTCGGGAGGTGCTCGGGTCGGTCGCCGTCGGGTCGATCACCGGGCTCCGCGATGCGGGATCGGGAGCGCGACCCGCGAACGGGGGACGTTCCCATCGAGGATAGGCGGTGACCGCCGCCGCCGCATCCCGAGCGGGCGTGGATGACCGAACCGAATGTCGGAAGAACCGGCCGACACGCCGAGCCGATGCCGGCGACACGCCGCACGGGCGCCCGAAGTTCCTCCAGAAGCGCGCGGTGCGCAGGCGCACAGGGTCGAGCGAGGCTCGGCGAGGCTCGGCGAGGCCGCTGGCTTGCGACCCGACTCAGGCGCCGACGATGAGTCCGTAGATGAGCGATCCGAACTGCTGGATGAGCGCCATCGCGCCGATCGTCGCGCCGATCGCGCCGTACACGCGCGTGGCGCCGCCCCGCACGAAGGCGACGACGCCCACCGAGATCGCGGCGAGCGCGAGCACGACCATGACGGCCGCCGACACGAGCGAGACCGTCGAGTACGCGGCGAAGTCGGCCGAGCGGATGATCGAAGCGGTCACGAAGATCATGACGAAGTCGAGCACGACGATGAAGACGCCGAACACGAGCGCCACGACGCCGACGGGTTCGCTCCGTCGCGAGTCGGCCGGCGGCTTGCGCTGAGCGGGCGCGTGGCCGGCGGAACCGTAGCCGGGCGCGGGCGTACCGGGAGCTGGTTCGGGGCTGGTCATGCCGCCACCCTATCGGCCGGCGCGCGACTGCGGCAGCGGCGCGGCGCACCTGCTACTGTGCATCGTGGTTTCAACGTTGAAACCCTGACCCGACCGAGGACGATGACGACTCGAACCGACACCCCCACGGCACGCACCGCACGTGCCTCCCATCCGCTCGGCGCCCGCACCTGGGCCGCCGTCATCCTCGTGGGTCTCGTCGGCCAGCTCGCGTGGGTGATCGAGAACATGTACCTCAACGTGTTCGTCTACGACACGATCTCGACCGACCCCGCCGTGCTCGCCGTGATGGTGGCGGCGAGCGCCGTCGCCGCCACGGTCGCGACCCTCGTGGTCGGCGCATGGTCCGACCGGCTCGGTCGCCGCCGGGAACTCATCGCGGCCGGGTACGTCGCCTGGGGCGCCGTCACCGCCGCCTTCGGCCTCGTCGGCGCACCGGATGCCGCGGCCGAGGCCGCACCGGCGGTGATCGCCGCCGTCGTGGCCATCGTCGCGCTCGACTGCATCATGAGCTTCATCGGCTCGGGTGCGAACGACGCGGCCTTCGCCGCGTGGGTGACCGACTCGACGGTGCCGGCGAACCGCGGCCGGGTCGACGGCTGGCTCGCGACGATGCCGCTCGTCGCGATGCTGATCGTGTTCGGCCTGCTCGATCCGATGACGCAGGCCGGGCAATGGCCCGCCTTCTTCGCGATCGTCGGGGGCGCGACGGCGGCGACCGGCGCGGCGGCGTGGTTCCTCGTGCGCGACCGGGGCGTCGCGCCGCGGCCGTCCGGGGTCTGGCGATCGGTCGTCGACGGGCTTCGCCCCTCGACCGTGCGCCGCGAGCCGGCGCTGTTCATCACCCTGGCGATCTGGTGCGTCATCGGCGTGAGCTCGCAGGTGTTCATCCCCTTCGTGCTCATCTACCTGCGCTACTCGCTGCAGCTCGACGACTCGGCGATCGTGCTGGGCGTCGTGCTCATCCTCGCGTCGGCGCTGAGCGTGGTCGGCGGTCGCATCATGGACCGGGTCGGCAAGGAGCGCTACCTGCTGCCCGCGGTCGCCGTGTTCGCGGTCGGGCTCGTCGCGATGTCGTTCGCCCGCGACTTCACCTGGGTCGTCGTCGCGGCGACGCTCATGATGGCCGGCATGATGAGCTCGATCGCGGCGGTCTCGGCCATGACGCGCGACTGCACCCCCGCCGACCGCGCGGGTGGCGTGCAGGGTGCTCGCATGATCATGGCCGTGATGCTGCCGATGGTGATCGGCCCGGCGATCGGGGCTGCGATCATCTCGGGAACGGCCCACACGTACCTCGAGCTCGGCCGGGAGCAACCCGTGCCCGGACCCGAGATCTTCCCGGTCGCGGCGGCCGTGCTGCTCGTCGTGCCCGTGCTCGCGGTGCTGCGGCGGCGGATGCTGCGGCGGTCGGGTTCCGGGACGACAGCTCCGCTCCCTCCCGCTCCGGAGGACGCCGGATGAGTCGCCGCACGCCCTGGGCCGACGCGATCGATCCCGCCGCGGTCCTCCCCGAGTACCCCCGCCCGCAGCTCGCGCGCGACAGCCACCTCAGCCTCAACGGCTGGTGGGAGCACGCCTTCACGGTCGACGATCGCCGACCGCGGGCGTGGGCCGGAGCCATCCTCGTGCCCTTCTCCCCCGAGGCCGAGCTCTCGGGCGTCGGCCGGCAACTGCAGCCCGGGGAGCACCTCTGGTACCGCCGCACGGTGCGCCTGCCCGAGGGGTTCCTCGTCGACCGCGTCGTCCTGCACTTCGGAGCGGTCGACCAGCGCTGCCGCGTCTTCGTCGACGACGTGCTCGTCGGTGCGCACGCGGGCGGTTACCTTCCGTTCTCGCTCGACGTCACCGACGCACTCGCCGCCGGCGAGGAGCACGAGCTCGTGGTCGACGTGGTCGACCCGAGCGACACGTCGTACCACTCGCGCGGCAAGCAGTCGCTGAAGCGCGGCGGCATCTGGTACACGGCGCAGTCGGGCATCTGGCAGAGCGTCTGGATCGAGTCGGTGCCGGCGCTGCACGTCGCGGGCCTCGACCTGCGCCCGAGGCTCGACGACGAGACGGTCGAGGTCGTCGTCGAGGCATCCACCCCGCACGAACCGCCGACGGGCGGCGCGACCGAAACGGCGACCGGCCCGGCCGGGCCGCCCGTCGCGACGGTCGTGCTGCTCGCCGACGGCCTCGAGGTCGCGCGCGCCGAGGGCGCGGCCGGCGCGACCCTCACCCTGGCGGTGCCGCAGGCGCGGCGCTGGAGCCCCGACGACCCCTACCTCTACGACGTCGAGGTACGACTCGGCGACGACCTGGTGCGGAGCTACGTCGGCATGCGCTCGGTCGGCGTCGCCCCCGATGCGTTCGGGCGGCCACGGCTCGTGCTGAACGGCGAGCCGGTGTTCCACGCGGCCGTCCTCGACCAGGGCTACTGGCCCGAGGGGCTCTACACGCCGCCCTCCGACGAGGCGATGGTGCACGACCTGACGTCGATGAAGGCGCTCGGCTTCAACGCCGTGCGCAAGCACATCAAGATCGAGCCGCTGCGGTGGTACCACCACTGCGACCGCCTCGGCCTGCTCGTCTGGCAGGACATGGTGAACGGCGGCCGGCGCTACAACCCGGCGGTGATCACGGCGCCGGTCAAGCTCCCGGTGCGGCTCGACGACCGCAGGCATCGGCGGTTCGGCCGACAGGATGCCTTGGGGCGGGCCGAGTTCACCGTCGAGCTCGAGTCGACCGTGCGACTGCTGAAGAACGCGCCGAGCGTCGTCGTGTGGGTGCCGTTCAACGAGGGCTGGGGGCAGTTCGATGCGCTCGACGCCGTGGAGCGGGTGCGTGAGATCGACCCGTCGCGGGTCGTCGATCACGCGAGCGGCTGGCACGACCAGGGGGGCGGCGACCTCCTGAGCCTGCACGTGTACTTCCGGCGGCTGAAGCCCGGACGCGACTGGGGGCGCGACGGCCGCGCGGTCGTCGTGTCGGAGTACGGCGGCTACAGCCTGCGCCTGCCCGGTCACGAGTTCTCGCCGAGGGAGTTCGGCTACCGCCGCTACCGCTCGGTCGACGCCCTGACCGACGGCTTCGTCGAGCTGCACCGGCGCGAGGTGCTGCCGGCGATCGCGGCCGGGCTCTCGGGCATCGTGTACACGCAGCTCTCCGACGTCGAAGACGAGCTCAACGGGCTGCTCACCGCCGACCGCACCGTGGTGAAGGTCGACGCCGACCGGGTGCGCGACGTGCTCGGCGAGCTGTTCGCGGAGTTCGCCGCGGCGACGACGCCGGAGGTCGCCGAACCCGCCCGCCGGGCCTCGGCACCCCGAGAACCTCAGGTGCGTCCCGCCCCGCATGAGGCAGAACCCGCATGACGACACGGCACGGCGTCGCCCCGGTGAGGCTCGCCCCACGTGGGGCGAGCCTCAGGTGAGGATTCGAGGCACGCGCCCCGCCACGCCCCCCACACCGCACCGAACCCGAGATCGGAACCCCATGCCCCGCACCATCGTCGAGCGCGAACTCACGACACCCGTCGCCCTCTGCGGGCCCGACGGCCGGCTGAACCGCGATGCCGTCGGCTGGACCCGCACCCCGCTGCACGACACGTCGGGCATCGACGGCCGCCGTGTCTGGGGCCGCAACAAGCGGTGGGAGTACTGGGCCGTCACGACGCCGACCCACATCATCGCCCTCACCGTCTCGTCGATCGACTACGCCGCGGTGCACGCCGTCCTCGTGCACGACCGACGCGACGGGTCGACCGTCGACCGCGCGGCGATCGCACCGCTCGGCTCGAGCGCGACGCTGCCCGCCTCGCTCGGCGGCGGGCCGGCGCGAGCGCGCACGAAGGCGATCGAGATCGACATCGAGGAGCGCGCCGACGGCTCGGGAACGCTGCTGCGCGGCTCGGCCCAGGGCGTGCGCTTCGAGATCGACGCGCACCGGCCGGCTGGGCACGAGTGCCTCGGCGTGGTCGTGCCGTGGTCCGACCGCCGGTTCCAGTACACGGTGAAGGATGTCGCGCGACCCGCGACCGGCTGGCTCGAGCTCGGCGGCGAGGGCGATCGGCCCGTCGAACGCATCGCCCTGCCCGAGGGCGAGAGCTGGGCGGTGCTCGACCACGGCCGCGGCCGCTGGCCGTACCGCATGGTCTGGAACTGGGGCGCCGCGTCCGGCGAGGTCGACGGCCGCACGATCGGCCTGCAGCTCGGCGGCAAGTGGACCGACGGCACCGGCTCGGCCGAGAACGCCGTCGTCGTCGACGGCCGTCTGCACAAGATCAGCGAGGAGCTCGACTGGGACTACGACATCCACGACTGGCTCGCGCCGTGGCACATCCGCGGCGAGCACGCCGACCTGTGGTTCGAGCCGTTCTGGGACCGGGTGAGCGCGACCGAACTCGTCGTGTTCGGCTCGCACGGGCACCAGTGCTTCGGTCACTACTCGGGCTGGGTCGATGCGGGCGGCGAGCGCATCGCCGTCGACGGGCTGCTCGGCTGGGCCGAGGACGTACGGAACCGCTGGTGAGCGAACGCGATCCGAAGGCCGTCGGCGGCCGCCGCTCAGCGGGGCCGACCCTGAAGGATGTCGCGGCCATCGCCGGCGTCTCGTACCGCACGGTCTCCAACGTCATCAACGGCGGCGCCCCCGTGAGCGACTCGACGAAGCGACGGGTCGAGGCCGCGATCGCCGAGGTCGGCTACCGCCCGCAGCTCGCGGCGCGCCAGCTGCGGATGGGCCGCAGCAACCTGCTCACCCTCTCGGTGCCGTTCCTCTCGCTGCCGTACTTCGCGCAGCTGTCGCACGCCGTCGTGGGCGCGGCCGAGCGGGTCGGCTACGACGTCGTCGTCGACGAGACGCACGGCGATCCCGAGCGCGAGCTGCGGGCGGCGCGCGGCTTCGGCACGATGCTCACCGACGGCATCGTGCTGAGTCCGATGTCGCTGAGCGACGCGCAGCTCGAGGCCGCGCGCGGCAGCACTCCGCTCGTCGTCCTCGGCGAGCGCATCCGCGGCGCCCGCGTCGACCGGGTCGTCGTCGACAGCGTGGTCTCGTCGCGCGATGCCACCTCACACCTGATCGTGTCGGGTCGCCGTGCGCTCGGCTTCCTCGGCACGGTTCCGGATGCCTCGTCAGGAGCCGCCGCGGCCGACCTGCGGCTTGAGGGGTTCCGAGAGGCGCTTCGCACGGCCGAGCTCGAAGCCGACCCGCGGCACGTGCTCGAGGTCTCGCCGTGGGACCCGGCCTCGCCCGACGGCGACTACTCGCGGGAGGAGGGCTATGCGCGCGTGCGGGCGCTGCTCGCGGAGCCCGAGGGGCTCGCCGGCCTCGACGGGCTCGTCTGCGCGAACGACCTGCTCGCGATCGGTGCGCTGCGCGCGTTCCGCGAGGCGGAGGTCGACGTGCCGGGGCAGGTCGCCGTCGTCGGCTGGGACGACTCCCCAGAGTCGGCGTACGCCGCCCCGGCCCTGACGAGCATCGCGCCCGACCTCGCCGAGATCGCCCGCCTCGCAGTCGCCTCGGTGCTGCGCCTCGTCGACGACCCGCACGCGCCGCCCCGCGTCGAGCAGGCGCCGTACCGGCTCGTCGTGCGCGAGTCGGCGCCGTAGCCGCAGCCGGTGAAGAGCACCGACGCGCAGCTCGTCGTCGTCACGGTGCGCGAACTGCTGCCCCAGCGCGCCGCGGCGCGCCCTGCCCTCATCCGGCGGTCGAGGCCCGCACCACGAGTTCGGGCTGGAACACCACCTGCTCGGGCGTGAAGTCGTCGTCGGCGTCGGCCTCGCGCAGCAGCAGGTCGACGGCGGTGTGCCCGATGAGGGCGGCGGGCTGCCGGATCGACGAGAGCGGCACGACCGCGGCGGCCGCGAAGTCGATGTCGTCGTAGCCGATGAGCGCGATGTCGCCGGGCACCTTCGCGTCGCCGCGCATCACGAGGGCCTGCAGCACGCCCATCGCGAGCAGGTCGTTCGCGGCGAACACGGCGTCGGGCCGCTCGGCCGCGGGGCGCGCGCGCAGCACCTCGCCCGCGGCACGCCCCTGCAGCACGGTGAGGTTCTCGGTGGGCACGACCTCGAGCGAGGCATCCGGCACCTCGGCGACGGCTCGCCGGGCGCCCTCGAGGCGGTCGGCGACCTGGCGGATGCTCTCGGGTCCGCCGACGAACGCGATGCGCCGCCGGCCGAGCCCGAGCAGGTGCTCGGCGGCGAGCCGGCCACCGGCGATGTCGTCGACCGCGACCGACGAGAAGCTGCGGTCGTGGGCCTGCCGGTCGACGAGCACGACCGGGGTGCCGCGGTCGCGGAGGCGCTGCAGCCTCGGCAGGTCGTCGGCGAGCGGCGAGATGAGCACGCCGTGCACGCGCTGCTCCTCGAAGAGGTCGACGTAGACGCGTTCGCGTTCGATGTCCTCGTCGCTCGTGCCGAGCAGCACCGTCAGTCCGGCGTCGGCGGCGCGGGTCTCGGCGCCGCGGGCGACCTCCGTGAAGAACGGGTTGCGCACGTCGAGCACGACGAAGCCGATCGACCGGCTGCGTCCGGCTCGCAGCTGGCGGGCGGCGTCGTTGCGCACGAAGCCGAGCTCCTCGATCGCGGCGAGCACCCGCTCGACGGTCGCGGGGGCCACCTTGTCGGGGCGGTTGAGCACGTTCGAGACGGTGCCGACCGAGACCGACGCGGCGGCCGCGACGTCGCGAACACTGACTGCCATGGCCGTTCCTCCTCGTTTCGCACCGGCCCCGTCGGGTCGCTCGGCGTTGAACCGATTCGATCATGACATCGAATCCGGACCGTGAGCGGCGCGCGATATTGATTCGTTTCAATATCGTGACTTGACCACTCGTGCGACCTGACCTTACAGTAACCATGCATCGATTTTGAATCGATTCATAGCAGATTCACTGCAGAGCGATCCCCCCCGCTCCCACCTCGACGAGGAGGCCCCCGTGTCGGACACCCCGCGCATGACGGCGGACACCCCGCCCGCCCCCGCGGCGACCCCGCCCATGCTCGAACTCGAGAACGTCGCGAAGTCGTTCGGCGCCGTCGTCGCGCTGCGCTCCGGAAGCCTGCGGCTCGAGCGCGGCTCGATCCACGCGCTCATCGGCGAGAACGGCGCCGGCAAGTCGACGCTCGTGAAGATCGTCGCCGGGCTCTACCGCCGCGACGCCGGCGACTTCCGCCTCAACGGCGAGTCGGTCGACTTCGGCTCGACCGCCCAGTCGAAGGCCGCGGGCATCGCGGTCATCTACCAGGAGCCGACGCTCTTCCCCGACCTCACGGTCACCGAGAACGTCTTCATGGGCCGCCAGCCCGTCGGCCGGTTCGGCCGCATCGACCGCAAGGCCATGCGCGCCGAGGTCGAGCAGCTGTTCTCCCGGCTCGGCGTCGGCATCGACCCCGACCGGCCGGCCGAGGGCCTCTCGATCGCCGACCAGCAGGTCATCGAGATCGCGAAGGCGGTCTCGCTCGACGCGCGCGTGCTCATCATGGACGAGCCGACCGCCGCGCTCTCGGGCGTCGAGGTCGACCGACTCTTCCAGATCGCCCGCAGCCTGCGCGACGAGGGCCGCGCGCTCCTCTTCATCTCGCACCGCTTCGACGAGGTGTTCGCGCTCTGCGACACCGTCACGGTCATGCGCGACGGCGCCTACATCGCGACGACGCCCATCGGCGAGACCACGGTCGACGGGCTGGTCCGCCAGATGGTCGGCCGCGACGTGACCGACCTCTTCCCCAAGCTCCCGGCCGAGATCCGCGAGCCGCTGCTCGAGGTCGAGGGGCTGTCGAGCCCGTTGTTCCACGACATCTCGTTCACGGTCCGCGCGGGCGAGATCGTCGGCCTCGCCGGCCTCGTCGGCGCCGGCCGCAGCGAGGTGGCGCGCGCGGTCTTCGGCGTCGACGCCTACGACGAGGGCACGGTGCGGCTGGGCGGGCGGGCGATTCCGAAGAACCGGCCGGATGCCGCGATGCGGGCCGGTCTCGCACTCGTTCCCGAAGACCGTCGCAAGCAGGGGCTCGTGCTCGAGTCATCCGTCGCCCGCAACGTCACGCTCGCCATCCGCGAGACGATCGCGAAGGCCGGCCTCATCACCTCCGGCATGGAGAACCGTGCCGCGAAGGAGTGGGCGAGCCGGCTCGAGGTCAAGACGAACGCGCTGTCGACCGTGGCCGGCACGCTCTCGGGCGGCAACCAGCAGAAGGTCGTGCTCGGCAAGTGGCTCGCGACCGAGCCGAGGGTGCTCATCATCGACGAACCGACCCGCGGCATCGACATCGGCACGAAGTCCGAGGTGCACCGGCTGCTCTCCGAGCTCGCGGGCCGCGGCATGGGCATCCTCATGATCTCGTCCGAGCTGCCCGAGGTGCTCGGCATGGCCGACCGCGTGCTCGTCATGCGCGAGGGCCGCATCACCGCCGAGATCGACCGCGACGACGCGACGAGCGAGAACGTCATGTTCGCCGCGACCCACGCCCAGGGAGCCCACCAGTGACCGCCACCATCGAGAAGACCGCCGTCACGAAGCGGTTGCACGCCATCGGCGCCGTGCGCGAGTTCGGCATCCTGCTCGCCCTCGCGCTCGTCGTCCTCGCGGCGACGGTCGCGAACCCCAACTTCCTGTTCAGCGCCGACGGCTGGCGCGACCTGCTGCTGACCCCGTCGATCCTCGTGCTCGTCGCGATCGGCCAGGCGATCGTCATCATCACCCGCAACGTCGACCTCTCGGTCGGCTCGATCCTCGGC
Source organism: Agromyces sp. NPDC055658 (assembly GCF_053618155.1). NCBI lineage: Bacteria > Bacillati > Actinomycetota > Actinomycetes > Micrococcales > Microbacteriaceae > Agromyces > Agromyces sp. NPDC055658. Next base: position 28,539 of record NZ_JBSHHD010000002.1, read on the forward strand.
CTCTCCGCCTACCTCACGGGCCGGCTCTTCATCGACCTCCAGGGCATCCCGATCGTCGCGGTCTTCGTGATCGCGGTCGTGTTCGGGGGCCTCCTCGGCCTCGTCAACGGCGCGCTCGTCGCGTTCGCGAAGGTGCCCGCCATGGTCATCACGCTGGGCACGCTCTACGCCTACCGCGGCATCAACGTGCTGTGGACGGGCAGCGACCGCATCAACGCGTCGGACCTGCCGAAGGACTTCCTCGCGCTCGGCACCGGGCAGATCCTCTGGATCCCGATCCTCACGATCATCGCCGTCGTCGTGCTCGCCGTCACCGGCTGGATCATGAAGAACACCCGCGGCGGCCGCGAGTTCTACGCGATCGGCTCCGACCCCGCCGCGGCCGAGCTCTACGGCCTGCGCGTGACCCGCCGCCTGCTCATCGCGTTCGTCGTCTCGGGCGCCCTCGCCGGTCTCGCCGGCGTGCTCTACGCCGCCCGCTACGGCACGATCAACTCGCAGGCGGGTTCGGGCTGGGAGCTCGACGCGGTCGGCGCGGCCGTCATCGGCGGCGTCGCCATCACGGGCGGCGTCGGCTCGGTGTGGGGCGCCGCGATCGGCGCCTGGCTGCTGCTCACCATCAACCGGGCCCTGCCGATCCTCGGCATCCCCGACTTCTGGCAGCGCGCCGTCGTCGGCGCGCTCATCATCGGCGCCATCGTGCTCGACCGCGTGCTCGCCGTTCGACAGAGACGCAAGCTCCTCGAGGCGAGGGAGGACGACCGATGACCGCCACGACCACCGCGGCCGCCGCGATCGCGCGCAGCTACCGCGACTATGACCGTCCCCTCTGGCAGCGCGTGCTGCTCACCCGCGAGATGGCGATCATCGCGCTCGTCGTCCTCGTCTCGGTCGTCGCCGCGGCCACCGTGCGCGGATTCGGGCAGCCGATCACCGTCACCTACCTGCTGCTCGACGTGATGCCGATCCTGCTCATCGCACTGCCGATGACGCTCGTCATGATCACGGGCGAGATCGACCTCTCGGTCGCGAGCATCGTCGGCCTCTCGAGCGTGCTCACCGGTGTGCTCACCGCGGGCGGACTGCCGTTCGAGGTCGCCGCCGTCGTCGCGCTCGTGGCCGGCGCGGTGTGCGGCGCGGTCAACGGCTTCCTCGTGACCGTCGTCGGCCTGCCGTCGCTCGCGGTCACGATCGGCACGCTCGCCCTCTTCCGCGGACTCGCCGTGGGCCTGCTCGGCACGACCGCGATCACCGACTTCCCCGACTTCTGGACCGACCTCGCGAAGGCGCGCGTCGGCGGCAGCAACGTTCCGGTCGTGCTGTTCGTGTTCCTCGTGCTGCTCGTCGTGTTCATCGTGCTGCTGCACTTCACGCCGTTCGGCCGCGGCATCTACGCGATCGGCCTGTCGAAGGCGGCGGCCCGGTTCTCGGGCGTGCACGTCGAGCGCACGAAGTTCGTGCTGTTCGTGCTCGCCGGCACGATCTCGGCGCTCGCGGGCGTCTTCTACACGCTGCGCTTCGGCAGCGCCCGCGGCGACAACGCGACGGGCCTCGAACTGCAGGTCATCGCCGCCGTCGTGCTCGGCGGGGTCTCGGTCTTCGGCGGTCGCGGCGCCATCCACGGCGTCATCGCCGGCGTGCTGCTCATCGGCGTGCTCTCGAGTGCGCTGCGGCTCGCCAACGTCACGAGCGACGTCATCAACATCATCACCGGAGCGCTGCTCGTGCTCTCGGTGGTGGCCACCAGCTTCCTGGCCTGGCTGCGCAAGCGCCGGAAGGCACCAGGGGGAACACCGCGCATCGAGGCCTCCACAGCAGGGTGACCGGGCCGCGCGAACCGTCGAGGCGATCACTCGTCGACCTCATCCGATGAAGGGAAGAACAACGATGTTTCAGAAGAAGACCCGCGCCGGTGCGCTGACCGCGGTCGTCGCGGCCGCCGCACTGGTGCTCACCGGCTGCGCCGTCGACAGCGGCACCGACGGCGGCGGCTCGACCGACGGCGGCGATTCCGCGAACCTCGCGATCACGTTCCTGCCGAAGAACCTCGGCAACCCGTACTTCGACACCTCGTCGGCGGGCGCCAAGGAGGCCATCACCGAGTTCGACGGCACGTTCGCCGAGGTCGGCCCCGCCGAGGCGACGCCCGACGCGCAGGTGAGCTACATCAACACGCTCACCCAGCAGGGCGTCGGCGCGATCGCCGTGTCGGCGAACGACCCCGAGGCCATCTGCGACGCGCTGAACGAGGCCCGCGACGCCGGCATCAAGGTCGTCACCTTCGACTCCGACACGAACGCCGAGTGCCGCGACCTGTTCATCAACCAGGCCACCGCCGAGGGCATCGCCAAGGTGCAGGTCGACGAGATCACCGAGCAGATCGGCGACGAGGGCGAGATCGCGATCCTGTCGGCGTCGGCGAACGCGACGAACCAGAACGCGTGGATCGAGCTCATGAAGGAGGAGCTCGCCGCGAACCACCCGAACGTGAAGCTCGTCGACACCGTCTACGGCGACGACGACGACCAGACCTCGTTCGACAAGACCGCGGCACTGCTGCAGACGCACCCGAACCTCAAGGGCATCATCTCGCCCACGACGGTCGGCATCGCCGCGGCGGCCCGCTACCTCTCCACCTCGGAGTACAAGGGCAAGGTCGCGCTGACCGGCCTCGGCACCCCGAACCAGATGCGCGAGTACGTCGAGGACGGCACCGTCACCTCGTTCGCGCTGTGGAACCCGGCCGACCTCGGCTACCTCGCCGCGTACGCGTCGAAGGCGCTCATCGAGGGCGAGATCACGGGTGAGGAGGGCGACTCGTTCGAGGCCGGCAAGCTCGGCGACTACGAGGTCGGCGCCGACGGCGTCGTGCTGCTCGGCGACCCCTACGTATTCGACGCCGAGAACATCGGCGACTTCGACTTCTGAGCCGTCGGAACACCGTTGAACGAGGGTGCGGGCCGTACCGGCCGGCACGGCCCGCACCCTCCCCGGCACAGACCGGACCAGATCGAAGAGAGGAGCGCTCGACATGGCTTCCGAATCGCGCCCCGAGCGCATCTGCTTCCAGCTGCAGGTCGACCCCGCACGCCTCGACGAGTACCGCGAGCGGCACGCCGCGGTCGACCCCGAGATGCTCCGCGCCATCGAGGCCTCGGGCCGGCGCAACTACTCGCTGTACCTGCGCGACGACGGCCTGCTCATCGGCACCTACGAGACCGATGACGACGAGGCATCCCAGGCGGCCCTCGCGGCCGACCCGCGCACCGCCGCATGGGAGGCGGAGATGGCCCCCTTCTTCGTCGCCCTCGACGGCACCCGCCCCGACCAGGGCGCCCCCCGACTCCCCGAGGTGTTCCACCTCGAAGACCAGCTCGCACGGCTCGACGCCGATACCGGCGCCGACCCCGCGAGCCCGACGACCCGCTGACGCGGCATCCGACCGCCCTTCTCACGAAAGCAGGACCACAGTGAGCATCCTCACCGACGACATCACGGGGCAGCTCGCCGCGCAGGCCATCGAGCTGCCGAGCTGGGCCTTCGGCAACTCCGGCACGCGCTTCAAGGTGTTCACGACGCCCGGCACGCCGCGCGACCCGTTCGAGAAGATCGCGGATGCCGCGCAGGTGCACCGCTACACGGCGCTCGCACCGACCGTGGCGCTGCACATCCCGTGGGACCGCGTCGACGACTACGAGGCGCTGAAGCGGCACGCCGAAGACCACGGCGTCGAACTCGGCACGATCAACTCGAACACCTTCCAGGACGACGACTACAAGTTCGGCGCCCTCACCCATGAAGACCCGGCGGTGCGCCGAAAGGCGATCGACCACCACTTCGAGTGCATCGACATCATGCACGCGACCGGCAGCCGCGACCTCAAGATCTGGCTCGCCGAGGGCTCGAACTACCCGGGCCAGGCCGACCTGCGCGGCCGGCAGGACCGCCTGCACGAGTCGCTGCAGGAGATCTACGCCCGGCTCGGCGACCAGCAGCGCCTCGTGCTCGAGTACAAGTTCTTCGAGCCGGCGTTCTACCACACCGATGTCCCCGACTGGGGCACGAGCTACGCGCAGGTCGCCGCGCTCGGCGAGCAGGCCATGGTCTGCCTCGACACCGGCCACCACGCCCCCGGCACGAACATCGAGTTCATCGTCATGCAGCTGCTGCGCCTCGGCAAGCTCGGGTCGTTCGACTTCAACTCGCGCTTCTACGCCGACGACGACCTCATCGTGGGCGCCGCCGACCCGTTCCAGCTGTTCCGCATCATCTTCGAGGTGATCCGCGGCGGCGGCTTCAACCACCCCGACGTCGCGTTCATGCTCGACCAGTGCCACAACGTCGAAGACAAGGTGCCGGGCCAGATCCGCTCGGTGCTCAACGTGCAGGAGATGACGGCGCGCGCCCTGCTCGTCGACGCCGAGGCGCTGCGCGCTGCGCAGGTCTCGGGCGACGTGCTCGAGGCCAACCGCGTCTTCATGGACGCCTTCTACACCGACGTGCGTCCCGCCCTCGCCGAGTGGCGCGAGTCGCGGGGCCTGCCCGCCGACCCCATGCGGGCGTTCGCCGAGTCGGGCTACCTGCAGCAGATCGCGGCCGACCGCGTCGGCGGCGTGCAGGCCGGCTGGGGCGCGTAGGCCCGCCACGAGGCATCCGGGATGCCTCGGCAGGCCCACGAACCGACGGCGTCGCGGCCCGCCCGACCACCGAACCCCACAGATCTCGAAGGAACCACCATGACGAACCCCGCAGCCGCCGAGCTCATCGCGCGGTCGAACCGACTCGGGGCCGACCCGAAGAACACGAACTACGCCGGCGGCAACACGTCGGCGAAGGGCACCGAGACCGACCCGGTCACCGGCGAGCCCGTCGAGCTGCTGTGGGTCAAGGGCTCGGGCGGCGACCTCGGCACGCTCACCGAGCAGGGCCTCGCGGTGCTGCGCCTCGATCGGCTGCAGGCGTTGCAGGGCGTCTACCCGGGCGTCGACCGCGAGGACGAGATGGTCGCCGCGTTCGACTACTGCCTGCACGGCAAGGGCGGTGCCGCACCGTCGATCGACACCGCGATGCACGGCCTCGTCGACGCGGCGCACGTCGACCACCTGCACCCCGACTCGGGAATCGCGATCGCGACCGCGGCCGACGGCGAGGATCTGACCGCGACGGTCTTCGGCGACAAGGTCGTGTGGGTGCCGTGGCGACGCCCCGGGTTCCAGCTCGGCCTCGACATCGCCGCGATCAAGGCCGCGAATCCGCAGGCGGTCGGCTGCATCCTCGGCGGGCACGGCATCACGGCGTGGGGCGACACCTCCGACGAGGCCGAGGCGAACTCGCTCTGGATCATCGACACCGCCGCGGCCTACCTCGCCGAGCACGGCGACCCGCAGCCGTTCGGCGGCGTGCGCCCCGGCTTCGAGGCGCTGCCCGAGGTCGAGCGACGCGAGCGGGCGGCCGCCCTCGCGCCCACGATCCGCGGCATCGCGTCGCACGACAAGCCGATGGTGGGCCACTTCACCGATGCCGACGTCGTGCTCGACTTCCTCGCGTCGGAGAAGGCGCAGGCCCTCGCCGCGCTCGGCACGAGCTGCCCCGACCACTTCCTGCGCACGAAGGTCAAGCCGCTGCTGCTCGACCTGCCCGCGACCGCGGCGGCCGACGAGCAGATCGCCCGCCTGCACGAGCTGCACGCCGAGTACCGCGCCGACTACCAGGCGTACTACGACGCCCATGCGACGGCCGACTCCCCCGCGATCCGCGGCGCCGACCCGCTCATCGTGCTGGTGCCCGGCGTCGGCATGTTCTCGTACGGGGCGAACAAGCAGACCGCCCGCGTGGCCGGCGAGTTCTACGTCAACGCGATCAACGTGATGCGCGGGGCCGAGTCGGTGTCGACCTACTCCCCCATCTCCGACGCCGAGAAGTTCCGCATCGAGTACTGGGCGCTCGAGGAGGCCAAGCTCCAGCGGATGCCGAAGCCCAAGACCCACCAGGGCCGCATCGCGTTCGTCACGGGCGCTGCGTCGGGCATCGGCAAGGCCATCGCCACCCGGCTCGCGGCCGAAGGCGCGTGCGTCGTCGTCGCCGACCTCGACCTCGAGAAGGCGCAGGCCGCCGCCGCGGAGCTCGGCACGGCCGACGTCGCGATCGGCGTCGCGGCGAACGTCGCCGACGCCGCCGCCGTGCAGGCCGCGCTCGACGAGGCGGTGCTCGCGTTCGGCGGCGTCGACCTCGTCGTGAACAACGCCGGCCTCTCGCTCTCCAAGCCGCTCCTCGAGACCACCGAGGCCGACTGGAACCTGCAGCACGATGTCATGGCCAAGGGCTCGTTCCTGGTCTCGAAGGCCGCGGCCCGCGTGCTCATCGACCAGAAGCTCGGCGGCGACGTCATCTACATCTCCTCGAAGAACTCCGTCTTCGCCGGCCCCAACAACATCGCCTACTCGGCGACGAAGGCCGACCAGGCCCACCAGGTGCGCCTGCTCGCGGTCGAGCTCGGCGAGCACGGCGTGCGCGTCAACGGCATCAACCCCGACGGCGTCGTGCGCGGTTCCGGCATCTTCGCCTCGGGCTGGGGCGCGAACCGCGCCGCGACCTACGGGGTCGAGGAGGAGGACCTCGGCCAGTTCTACGCGAACCGCACCATCCTCAAGCGCGAGGTCGTGCCCGAGAACGTCGCCGACGCCGTCTACGTGCTCACCGGCCCCGAGCTGAGTCGCACCACCGGGCTCCACATCCCCGTCGACTCCGGCGTCGCCGCCGCGTTCCTGCGATGACCGGCGGAGCACGGCGATGACGACCCCGGGCTCGGTCGCCGCGGTCGACCTGGGCGCGACGAGCGGCCGGGTCGTGGTCGGCCACGTCGACCAGTCGACCGGGCGGCTCGACCTCGAGCAGGTCGCCCGCTTCCCGAACGGCCCCGTACGCCTCGCCTCGGGCCTGCACTGGGATGTCACGGGGCTCTACCGCGACCTGACGCACGGCCTCGCCGAGGCGTTCCGCCTCGAGCCCGGCATCTCGTCGATCGGCGTCGACTCGTGGGCGGTCGACTACGGCCTGCTGCGCGGCGACCGGATGCTCGGCGAGCCGTTCCACTACCGCGACGAACGCAACGAGCGGGCCGTCGCCGCCGTGCACGCGGCGGTGCCGCCCGCGGAGCTCTACCGTCGCAACGGCCTGCAGTTCCTGCCGTTCAACACCCTCTACCAGCTCGCCGCCGAACGCGAGTCCGGATGCCTCGGGCTCGCCGACACGCTCCTGCTGGTCCCCGATCTCATCGGCTTCCAGCTCACCGGCGCGAAGGTCGCCGAGCGCACGAACGCCTCGACCACGGGGCTCGTCGGACTCGCGACCGGCGAATGGGACACCGAGCTCCTCGAGCGGCTCGGGCTCGAGGCATCCCTGCTGCCCCCGCTCGTGCCGCCCGGCACGGTCGTCGGGCCGCTGCGCCCGGCCGTCGCCGCCGAGCTCGGAGCGCCCGACGGGCTCGACGTCGTCGCGGTCGGTTCGCACGACACGGCCTCGGCCGTGGTCGCCGTGCCGATGCGGGCCGGATCGGCCGCGTACATCTCGTGCGGCACCTGGGGGCTCGTCGGCGTCGAGCTCGAGGCACCGGTCACGAGCGATGCGGCCCGGGCCGCGAACTTCACGAACGAGGGCGGCGTCGACGGGCGGGTGCGGTTCCTGCACAACGTCATGGGCCTGTGGCTGCTCAGCGAGACGGTGCGCTGGTGGGAGCGCGACGGCTCGCGCATCGTGCTCGCGGAGCTCCTGGATGCCGCGGCCGCCGTCGATCGCCCGGTGGCGCTGTTCGACGCGAACGACCCCCGCTTCCTGGCGCCCGGCGACCTGCCCGGTCGCATCGCCCGGTGGTGCGCCGAGTACGGCGTCGCCGCCCCGCAGACCCGTGCCGAGTTCGCCCGGTCGATCATCGAGAGCCTCGCCCAGGCCTTCGCCGACGCGGTGCGCGAGGCGTCGATCCTGTCGGGCGTCGTCGTGTCGACGATCCACGTCGTCGGCGGCGGCGCGCTCAACGAGCTGCTCTGCCGGCGGACCGCCGACCGTGCCGGCATTCCCGTGCTCGCGGGCCCCGTCGAGGCGACGGCCATCGGCAACGTGCTCGTGCAGGCGCGGGCCCAGGGGTTCGCCTCCGGCGACCTCGAGTCGCTGCGCGCGCTCGTCGCGCGCGCGTTCGAGCCCGTGCGGTACGAGCCGCGTGCGAGCCGGCACGGCGGCTGAGTTCGCGCGCTCCCCGGGCCGGCGCCGCCGCGCAACCCCTCAGGCCCCGCCGAACGCCGCCCTGACCTCGTCGTGAGGCAGCGCGTAGGAGACGTGCCCCTCGCGCCCGACGGTGTCGCGGGCGGCGACGAGCGCGTTGAGCACGGCCTCCTCGGTCGCCTCGACGACGGCCTCGTAGAACGGGTCGATGCTGCCCCACGCGACGTGCTCGAGCTGCTCGACCCGGACCTCGCCGTGGCCCATGCGCGACGCGAGCGCCCCCTCGTTCGCGGTCGAGAACGCGAGGAAGATGTCGCCCGAGAAGTGGCTGCCGGTCGTGCCCGTCCGGGCGAGTCCGAGCGGCACCCGGCGCGCGAGCGCACGGCACTGGTCGGGCAGCATCGGCGCGTCGGTCGCGACGACGACGATCACGCTGCCGGCGCCGGCCACGGCGCGAGCGGGCACGGACGCGCCGGCCGTGCCGGTGTCGCGCTCGAACCAGTCGGTCGACTCCAGCGGGTTCGGGGCCTTGGAGTCGCGGCCGAGCGGCCGGCCGGCGACCCGCAGCTCCCTGCGCGAGCCGAAGTTCGCCTGCAGCAGCACGCCGACGGTCCAGCTGCGCTCGCCCGACCGCACGATGCGCGATGCGGTGCCGGTGCCGCCCTTGAAGCCGTAGCAGTTCATGCCGGTGCCGCCGCCGACGCTCCCCTCCTCGATCGGGCCCGTGGCCGAGGCATCCAGCGCCTCGATCGCATGCCCGGGGGTCACCGTGTCGGCGTTGATCGAGTTCAGGTAGCCGTCCCAGGTCTCGCCGACGACGGGCAGCATCCACTGCGCGGCGGTGACGGGGTCGTGCTCGGCCAGCCACCGGTCGATGCCCCGGTGCACGGCGCCGACGGCGTGCGAGTTGGTGATCGCGACCGGCGTCTGGAACTGACCGGCCTCCTCGATCCAGCTGCGGCCGGTCAGCTCGCCGTTGCCGTTGAGCACGGCGACGCCGGCGGCGCACGGAACCCCGGGTGCGCCCTTGCCGCGCGGCAGTATCGCGGTCACCCCGGTGCGCGCGACGACCGGGTCGTCGGCGACGATCGTCGCGTACCCGACCTCGAGGCCGGGCACGTCGGTGATCGCGTTCCAGCGCCCCGGCTCGCCGTCGAACGGGATGCCGAGGTCGCGGGCGCGGGGCGCGGAGGGCAGGTCGGTCACAGCGGATCCTTCGGTGTCTCGTCGTGGTCGGCGGCAGCCGCATCGGCGTCGCGGTCGGCATCGCCGGCTCCGCCGGCGGCATCCCCGCCGAGGTCGCAGTCGAGCGCGAGCTCCGCGTACCGCACCGTGCACTCGAGGTAGCGGCCCCGCTCCCAGTTGTCGGGGTTCAGCAGGTAGAGGTCGTAGGCGTCCTCGAGGGCGACGAGGTTCGACGCGATCATGTCGGCGGGCATCCGCGGGCGGAACGCGCCGAGCGCGACCCCGACCTCGATGTTCGTGCGGTAGAGCGCGACCTGGCGCTCGAGCAGCACCGCCATGTGCAGCCGGTACTGCGGGTGGTCGCGCAGGGTGGCGGACGCCTCGTACGTGATGCGCAGGTCGTCGCTGATGACCTCGGGGATGCCGGCCTCGATGGTCGCGCGCAGTCGCTCGACCGGATCGGTGATGCCGTCCACGAGCGCGTGACGGCGCTCGATGAACTCGTCGATCGCCCCGCGCACGGCAGTCTCGACGAGGTGGTCGAAGCTGTCGAAGTGGTAGAGCACGCTGCCCGAGCTCACCTCGGCCCGCTCGGCCACCGACCGCACGCTCGCACCGGCGATGCCGCGCTCGCTGATGACCTGGCTCGCCGCGCGGAGCAGGTCCCGCTTGCGCTGCTGCACCTTCTCTGCCGCCACTACCGGACCTCCGCGTTCTCCGGTTCGACGGTGCGCTCCGGTGCTACGACGGTAACCGACCGGGTGAGGGCGGCATAGCGCTCGGGCGAGCGGCGCTTCATGACGAGGCCGACCACGATGCCGATGACGAAGACGGCCGGCACGCACCCGATGAGCGCCCAGTTCACGACGGGGTCGGTGAAGCCCGAGACGAGGTCGAAGTTGGTGATGATCACGACGAACGCGACGAGCAGGCCGACGGCGCCGAGCACGGGCGCCACGAGCACCCGCCACACCCCGTGGCCGCGGCGGTCCTTCCAGAAGAAGCCGATCACCGAGACGGCGGCGACGCCTTGGGCGAAGATGAGGCCCGCGACGCCGATGGCGTAGGTCCACAGGCCGAGCCCGAGGAAGGGATCGGCGCCCGAGAGGGCGCCCACGAGCACCGCGATGAGGCAGATCGCCGTGAGCGTGATGCTCGCGACGTGCGGCGACTGCATGCGCGGGTGGGTGCGGGCGAGCGGGGTGGGCAGGAGGCGCTCGCGCCCGAGCGAGAACAGGTACCGCGAGCAGGCGTTGTGGAAGGCGAGCGTGCATGCGAAGAAGCTCGTGACGATCAGCACCTCGAGCACGACGCCGGCCCACGCGCCGAGCGCGTTCTCACCGGCGATGAACTGCATCTCCTCGAAGTTCTCGGAGTTCGCGAGCGCGATGACGCCGTCGGCGCCGAAGGCGACCGTGAGCGCCCAGAACGTGAACGCGTAGAAGATGCCGAGGAACGCGATCGCGATGTACGTCGCCCGCGGCACGGTGCGGTCGGGGTCCTTCGCCTCCTCCGCGTAGATGACGGTGCCCTCGAAGCCGAGGAACGCGCCGAACCCGAAGACGAACAGCGCGCTCGCGCCGGCCGCGAAGAACACGTTCTGGGGGTCGAACGAGGCCGCCGTCGCCTCGCCGATCGTGCCGCCGTTCTGCACGATGATCGCGACCGCGATGACGAGCAGGATCGCGATCTCGGCGCTCAGCAGCACGGCGAGCACCTTGGCGCCGACGTCGATGCGGCGGTAGCCGAGGTAGCCGATCACGAGCACCGAGACGACCGACCAGACGCCCCACGGCAGGTCGAACCCGAAGAGGTTCGCGAAGGTGAGGTTCGCGTAGAAGCCGAGCAGTGCGTAGAAGCAGATGCAGAGGAACGCGTAGGCGACGATCGTCGTGAAGGCGACGCCGATGCCCACGGGCTTGCCGAGGCCGGCGGCCGCGTACGCGTAGAACGCGCCCGTGTTGCGCACGAACCGCGACATCGCGGTGAACCCGATCGCGAACAGGATCAGCACGACGCCGCTCGCGAGCATCGCGCCGGGCGCGCCGACACCGCCGACGAGGAACGCCAGCGGCGCCGAGCTGACTGCGACGGTGAGCGGCGCGGCGGCCGACACGACGAAGAAGACGATGTCGAAGGTGCCGAGCCTGCCCTTGGCGAGGCCGGCGTTCTCGGATGTCTCGGTGGGTGCGTTCGTCATCGGGGGACCTTCCATGGCACGACGTTGTGGTGTGAAGACTGAACAACCGTATCGTTTTAGGTTCCGCTGTCAAGCGATGATTGCATTTGATGCCCCGCATGGAGCTATACGATCGTGCAAAACACCTGGCATCAATTGAACTGATCTGGTGGAGCGAAGACATGTATTGGCGCGATCGACACGGCTGCGCTTGACTCGTCACGCGGTCAGCCCCATCGGTGCAACGGAGCATCGGTCGGCCCGCGATCCCCCAGGCCATGAGACGGACAGAGGAGTCCTCGATGAGCGCACAGCTTGAGACCTCGAACCTCAGGACCCAGCACTTCCGCAAGACGCTGGGCCGCGCCGACATCGTGCTGATGTCGATCAGCGCGATCATCGCGATCGACACGATCGCCCTGATCGCGGGCGCCGGTGCCGAGGCGTTCACCTGGACGCTCGTGATCGGCATCACGTTCCTGTTCCCGTACGCGCTCGTGATCGCCGAGCTCGGCAGCGCGTTCCACGAGGAGGGCGGCCCGTTCGTCTGGGTGCGCCTCGCCTTCGGCAAGCTCACCGCGGCCGTGGCGACGATGTTCTACTGGATCACCAACCCGCTCTGGATGGGCGGCTCGCTCGTCTTCATCTCGGCCGCGACGTGGGACGCCTATATCTCGCCGCTGCCGCCGGGCAGCGTCGGCGACTACGTGTTCAAGATCGCGTTCATCTGGCTCGCGATCGCCACCGCGGTGATCGGGCTCCAGTACGGCAAGCACATCCTCGCCGCCGGCGCGATCGTCAAGGTGGGCCTGCTCGCGATCTTCGTCATCACGGTCGTGCTCTACGGCCTGCGCTACGGCATCAACGGCTTCGTCGCCGGCGACTTCTCGCCGACGACGGCGGGCTTCCTCGCGGTGACGCCCGTCATCCTCTTCGCCGTCGTGGGCTTCGAGGCCCCCAACGGCGCGGCTGAGGAGATGCGCAACCCGCAGCGCGACGTCCCGCGGGCGATCGCGGCCTCGGGCACCATCTCGATGCTCTGCTACCTCGTGCCGATCTTCGCGCTGCTCGCGGTCGTGCCGGCCGACAGGATCGAGGGCGCCGGCGGCTTCCTCGAGGCGCTCCGCGAGGTGTTCAAGGTCTACGGCGGCGCCTCGGAGCCCATCATGATGGTCGCCGGCCTCCTGTTCGTGTTCATCGCGTTCACGCAGGCCAGCGCCTGGATGATCGCCTCCGACCGGGTGCAGGCGGCGGCCGGTGCCGACGGCGCCTTCTTCCGCTACTTCGGCAAGTTCTCCGAGCGCCTCGGCACCCCTGTGCGCATGAACCTGCTGAGCGGCATCGTCGCCACCGTCTTCTGCCTCGCGGCGACCGTGCTGCTCGAGGGCAGCGCCGCGACGATCTTCACGATCGTGCTCATCGTCGCGATCTCGACGCTGCTGCTCTCGTATCTCGTCATCTTCCCGACGATCATCGTGCTGCGGCGCAAGTACGCCGACGTCGAGCGCCCCTTCCGGGTGCCCGGCGGCAAGGCCGGCCTGTGGGTGTCGTTCGCCCTCATCTACGCATGGGTGCTGCTGGGTTCGTGGGTCGCCGTCTTCCCGGGTACGCTCGAACCCCTGTTCGGACTCGAGTACGACTTCATCGACGTCTGGGGCGTCGACCAGCTGGTCTTCGAGACCTTCACGATCGGCACCCTCGTCGTCATCGCACTGCTCGCGGTCGTCGGCTACTTCTGGCAGCGCAGCCGCGACCGGGCGACCGACCTCGACGTGATCGACGAACTCGACGTCCTCGAGGGGACCGCCTCATGAACCCGACCGCACTCATCCACGCAGAGACGGAGAGCCCAGTGACCGACCTCGCCACCCCGACCATCCGGCGGGTGCACCCGCTCGATCCGCTCGGCGCCGACGAGATCGTCGCCGCGCGCGACCTGCTCGTCGCCGAGGGCCGGCTCCGTGACACGGTCCGCGTCGCCTACCTCTCGCTCAAGGAACCCGCGAAGCGCGCTGTCGCGGCCGGGCTCGAGCCCGGTGGTACCGGCCCGCACCGCGAGGCCCGCGCCATCCTGCTCGACACCGCGACGGGCGAGACCACCGACCTCGTGCTCGACCTCACCGCCGGCGCTATCACGGCCTCGGTCGCGGTCGACCCGGCCGTCGCCGGCCAGGCGCCGGTGCTGCTCGAGGAGTTCGACGCGATCGAGGAGATCCTGGCCGCCGACGAGGGCTGGATCGCCGCCCTCGCCTCACGCGGGCTCACCCCCGACCGGGTGCGGGTCGCTCCCCTCTCGGCGGGCATCTTCGACTACCCCGGCGAGGAGGGCAAGCGCCTGCTGCGAGGGCTCGCATTCGTCGAGCGCGAGCCGGGCGACTACGCCTGGGGCCACCCGGTCGACCAGCTCGTCGCCTTCGTCGACATGATCGAGCGCCGCGTCGTGCGCATCATCGACGACGGGCCGGCCGAGATCCCGCTCGACAACGGCAACTTCGAGGACCCCGAGCTCACGGGACCGCTGCGAACCGACCTCAAGCCGCTCGTCATCAGCCAGCCCGAGGGGCCGAGCTTCTCGCTCGACGGCAACGTGCTGAGCTGGCAGAAGTGGGACCTGCACGTCGGCTTCGACGCGCGCGAGGGCCTCGTGCTCAGCCGCATCGGCTTCGACGACCGCGGTCGCCGGCGCTCGATCATCGACCGCGCCTCGATCGCCGAGATGGTCGTGCCCTACGGCGACCCGGCGCCCTACCGCTCGTGGCAGAACTACTTCGACACTGGCGAGTACCTCGTCGGCCGCGACGCGAACTCGCTCGAGCTCGGCTGCGACTGCCTCGGCGAGATCACGTACCTGACGCCGGTCGTCGCCGACGACTTCGGCAACCCGCGCGAGATCCCGCAGGCGATCTGCATCCACGAGGAGGACTTCGGCCTGCTGTGGAAGCACACCGACGGCTGGGCCGGGCACAAGTCGACGAGGCGCCAGCGCCGGCTCGTCGTGAGCTTCTTCACCACCGTCGGCAACTACGACTACGGCTTCTACTGGTACTTCTACCTCGACGGCACCATCGAGTTCGAGGCCAAGGCGACGGGCATCGTCTTCACCGCGCGGTATCCCGGCAAGGGCTACCCCTACGCGTCGGAGATCGCGCCCGGGCTGGCCGCGCCGTACCACCAGCACCTGTTCTGCGCCCGGCTCGACATGGCCGTCGACGGCGACGCCAACGCCGTGCACGAGCTCGACCTGCAGCGCGTGCCGAAGGGCGAGGGCAACCCGCACGGCAACGCCTTCACCCGCTCGCGGCGCGTGCTCGCGAGCGAGTCGGAGGGGCGGCGCAAGGCCGACGGCTCGGTCGGCCGGGTCTGGGAGATCGTCAACACCGAGAAGACGAACGTCGTCGGCGAGCCCGTCGCGTACACGCTCTTCCCCGAGGGGCAGCCGACGCTCGCCGCGGCCGACGACTCGTCGATCAGCCGCCGCGCGGCGTTCGCGACCGAGCACCTGTGGGTCACGCGCTTCGCCGAGGACGAGCGCTACCCCGCGGGCGACTTCGTGAACCAGAGCATCGGCTCGCCGGGCCTGCCCGAGTACGTCGCGGCCGACCGCGACCTCGACGGGCACGACCTGGTCGTCTGGCACAGCTTCGGCCTGACCCACTACCCGCGGGTCGAGGACTGGCCGATCATGCCGGTCGACTACACGGGCTTCACGCTGAAGCCGACGGGCTTCTTCGACCAGAACCCGGCGCTCGACGTGCCGCCGTCGCAGCCGGCCACGGGCCACTGCGGCGCCGACGGCGACGCCTGTCACTGCTGACGGCTGACGGCTGACGGCTGACGGCTGCGATCGGCGGGTCGGCGGGGTGTGCACTCCCCTGCCGGCCGCCGCGCCGTCGCGTGAAAACAGGAGAATCCGACACGCACCCCTGGCATACGGGCCTACCCGCCGAAATATCCTGCTCAAGACCACGGATGCTGTCGCCCCAGCCGCGCCCGGCCGCCCATAAACGGGCCTGCCTGTCGAAATATCCTGTACAAGGCCCGGATGCCGCCACGCGCGCCCGCCGCCGACCCCACCCGGCACCTGCCCACGCTGCGTGAACAGGAATATCCGACACGCACCCCCGCATACGGGCCTGCCGGTCGAAATATCCTGCGCAAGGCCCGGATGCCGCCACGCGCGCCCGGCGGCGGGCACGCGTGCACGCGTCACCCGCCCGGCGGCGGGCACGCGTGCACCCGCCCGGCCCCTACCCCTGCGGCGCCCCGAACAGCTCGCGCGCGAGGGTCGCGACGACCCGCGCCCGCGCCGTCGGCCGCACCCCGGCGACGCGCACGAGGCACACGTCGAGCGGCGCCACGTCGTCGGCGATCGCCACGGCCCGGAGTTCGCCGCCGTCGTAGGTCTGGGGCGATCGCGGCACCTGGTTGAGGATCGAGTAGCCCTGTCCGCGCGCCACGAGCGAACGCACGGTCTCGTAGCTGCGCGAGCTGTAGCGGATCTGCGGCTCGACACCCGCCGCGGCGAGCATGCCGAGGAAGTACTCGCGCGAGTGCGGCATGTCGAGCAGTACGAGGTCCTGCCCGGCGAGCGCCGAGAGCTCGATGCGCTCGCTCGCCGCGAGCGGGTGGTCGGCCGGCAGGATCACGTGGGGCGGCGCCGAGAAGAGGTGGTCGAACGACAGGTCGTGGAGCTGCCCGAAGTCGTAGGCGATGGCGGCCTCGACCGAGCCGTTGAGCAGCATCGCGACGGTGCCGTCGGCGTCGGCCTCGAAGACCTCGATGCGCAGGCGGGGGTGCTCCGCCTCGACGCGCGAGATGAGCGTCGGCAGCACGAACGGCGCGAGCGTCACGAAGCACGCGAGCCGCAGGGTGCCGCGCACGTCGTGGTGATGGCCGCGCACGGCGTCGGCCATCTCGTCGACCTGGGCGAGCAGCGAGTGCGCGTCGCGCAGCAGCTGCTCGCCGGCTTCGGTGAGCGCGAGGCCCTTGCTGCGCTGCCGCACGAACAACTGCACGCCGAGGGTGCGTTCGAGCTGCGCGATCGCGGTCGAGACGGCCGACTGGGCGACATGCAGGTCGACGGATGCCTCGGTCATCGACCGCTTGGTCGCGGCCGCGACGAAGTACCGCAGCTGCACCAGGGTCAGGTCCGATCGGCCGAGTCGTGCCATGCGACGAGTGTATCAATCGATCTGATGCACTGCCTCAGCATTGTCTGGTTTACAGATGCAATGGCGTTTCCTAGCCTGATTCCACCGGTGAAGACGCCGGTCGGAATGGAGTTTCGGCATGTCGAGTCACGAGGTCGACGTGGTCGTCGTCGGCGCAGGCCAAGCGGGCATCGCGATGAGCGAGCACCTGAGCGCACGCGGCGTCACGCACGTCGTGCTGGAGCGCGACCGGATCGCCGAACGGTGGCGCACCGGGCGCTGGGACTCGCTCGTCGCGAACGGTCCCGCCTGGCACGACCGGTTCCCCGGCCTCGAGTTCGCCGGCCTCTCCCCCGACGCGTTCGCGTCGAAGGACCGGGTCGCCGAGTACTTCGTGGAGTACGCGCAGTTCATCGCCGCCCCGGTGCGCACCGGTGTCGAGGTCGTCTCGGTGCGTCGGCGCGACGGCGAGCCCGGCTTCGACGTCGACACCACCGACGGCTCGTACGTCGCCCGCTTCGTCGTGGCCGCGACCGGTCCCTTCCAGAAGCCCGTCATCCCGGCGATCGTTCCGGACGGCGCGCGCGTGCACCAGCTCCACTCGAGCTCGTACCGCAACCCGCAGCAGCTGCCCGACGGCGGCGTGCTCGTGATCGGGGCCGGCTCGTCGGGCGTGCAGATCGCCGACGAACTGCGCGCCGCCGGACGGCAGGTGCACCTCGCCGTCGGCCCCCACGCCCGCCCGCCCCGCGCCTACCGCGACCGCGACTTCTGCTGGTGGCTGGGGGTCCTGGGCAAGTGGGATGCCTCGGCTCCCGCCGCCGGCGCGGAGCACGTGACGATCGCCGTGAGCGGGGCGCGCGGCGGCCACACCGTCGACTTCCGCCGCCTCGCCGCCGACGGCATCACCCTCGTCGGCCGTGCGAGCGCGTACGACGACGGCGTCATGCACTTCGCCCCCGACCTCGCCGCGAACATCGCGGGCGGCGACGCCGACTACCTGGCGCTCCTCGACGAGGCCGACGCCTACGTCGAGCGCAACGGCCTCGACCTCCCCGAGGAGCCCGAGGCGCGCCGCCTCGGCCCCGACCCGGCGTGCGTCACCGACCCGGTGCTCGAGCTCGATCTCGCCGCCGCGGGCGTCACCTCGATCGTGTGGGCGACCGGGTTCGCGGCCGACTACGGCTGGCTCGAGGTCGACGCGTTCGACGAGCGCGGCCGGCCCCGCCACCAGCGCGGCGTCTCGGTCGAGCCCGGCGTGTACTTCCTCGGCCTGCCGTGGCAGTCGCGCCGCGGGTCGAGCTTCATCTGGGGCGTGTGGCACGACGCCAAGTACGTGGCCGACCAGATCGGCATCCAGCAGAGCTACCGCGCCTACGACGAGGCGGCCTCGGTGACGACCGCGGCCGCAGCCGAGGCATCCGCCCCCGACATCGCCGCCCTCACCACGACAGGAGCCCTCCGTTGACCACGCACACTCGCATCCGGCCCTTCAACACGAAGGTCACGTACCCCGAGCAGAACCTCGACAACGACCTCTGCCAGGCCGTCGTCGCCGGCGGGGTCGTCTACCTCCGCGGCCAGATCGGGCAGGACCTCGAGACGCGCGAGTCGGTCGGCATCGGCGACGTCGAGGCGCAGGCCGAGCAGGCCATGGCCAACATCGCGATGCTCCTCGAGGAGGCCGGGTCGTCGCTCGACGACATCGTGAAGGTCGTCGTCTACCTGATCGACCCCCGCTACCGCGAGCCCGTCTACCGGGTCATGGGGCGCTGGCTGAAGGGCGTCTTCCCGGTCTCGACCGGACTCGTGGTGAGCGCGCTCGCGCGCCCCGAGTGGCTCGTCGAGATCGACGCGACCGCGGTCATCAGCACCCGCACCGAAGGAGCCGGCGCATGACCTTCTCGATCGTCGCCCGGGATGCCTCCGGCGCCATCGGCTCCGCCATCTGCTCGTCATCGCCCGCGGTGGCCGCCCGCTGCGTGCACCTCGCCGACGGCGTCGGCGGCGTCAACTCGCAGAACGTCACCGACCCGAGGCTCGGACCTGCCGTGCTCGAGCGGCTCGCCGCGGGCGACTCGGCCGCCGAGGCGCTCGCCGCCGTCGCCGACGGCCGCGAGCACCTCGAGTTCCGCCAGCTCCTCGTCGTCGACGCCGAGGGCCGCACCGCCGTGCACTCGGGGCAGCGTGCGCTGGGCGTGTTCGCCGACGCCCAGGGCGGTGCACGGGGCGACGGCGTCGCAGCCGGCGGCAACATGCTGGCGTCGGCCGACATCCCCGCGGCGATGGTGGTGCGGTTCGAACAGACCGAGGGCGATCTCGAGATGCGCCTCCTCGCGGCGCTGCGCGCCGCGATCGACGCGGGCGGCGAGGCCGGGCCCGTGCACTCCGCCGGGCTCTCGGTCGTGCGCGGCAACGGCTGGCGGGTCACCGACCTGCGGGTCGACTGGGTCGACGACGACCCGATCGGCGAGCTCGGACGACTCGTCGAGGTCTGGCTGCCGCAGCGCGACGACTACGTCACGCGCGCGCTCGACCCGTCGGCCGCGCCGTCGTACGGAGTGCCCGGCGATGAGTGAGTCGGTCGCAGCGGCGAGCGCCGCCGCCACGATGAACGCGAGCGTCGCGATGAGGCGAGCCGCGGATGCGGCGGTCGCCGAGGCCTCCGCCTCGCTCGTCGCCCTCTCCGACACGCTGCACGCGCACCCCGAGACCGCGTGGCAGGAGTACCGCGCCGCCGGCTGGGTCGGCGACGCGCTCGCCGCCGCGGGGTTCGACGTCACGCCGGCCTACCTCGGCTACGACACCGCCCTGCTCGCCGAGGCGGGCAGCGGGCCGGTGACGATCGGCATCATGGCCGAGTACGACGCGCTGCCCGGGCTCGGGCACGCGTGCGGGCACAACCTCATCGCGGCGAGCGCGGTCGGCGCCGGGCTCGCGCTCGCGCGGGTCGCCGACGAGCTGGGCATCACGGTGCGGGTCTACGGCACCCCGGCCGAAGAGGGCGGCGGCGGCAAGATCGAGCTCATCGAGGCGGGCGCGTTCGGCGACCTCGACCTCGCGATGATGGTGCACCCGGGGCCCGTCGACGTCGCCGAGGCGCGGCCGTTCGCCGTCTCGCACAGCCACGTCGCCTACGACGGCGTCTCGGCGCACGCGGCGGCCTACCCCGACGACGGCGTCAACGCGAACGACGCGTTCCTCGTCGCGCAGGTCGCGATCGGCCTGTTGCGCCAGCAGCTGCCCGCCGACACGCGGGTGCACGGCATCCAGACCCTCGGCGGCTTCGCGCCGAACGCGATCCCCGAGCGCACCGAGGGCCGCTGGTACGCGCGCGCGAGCTCGCTCGCCGAGCTCGAGGTGCTGGAGGAGCGCGTGCGCCGCTGCTTCGAGGCGGGAGCGCTCGCCTCGGGCGCGAGCCTCACGATCACGCCCGAGTCGAAGCCCTACGCCGAGTTCCGCACCGACGAGCGGGCGCTCGCGGCCTACCGGGCGAACGCGCTCGAGCGCGGCCGCGTCTTCGCCGACCCGCTCGTGGCCGGACGCATGAACCGCGCCTCGACCGACATGGGCAACGTGTCGCAGCTCGTGCCCGCGATCCACCCGTACATCGGGGTCGGCTCGCTGCCGCACACCAACCACCAGAAGGAGTTCGCGGCGGCCTGCGTCGGCGCTGCCGCCGAACGCGCCCTCACCGACGCCGCCGTCCTGATGGCCTGGACGGCGATCGACGTCGTCACCTCGGACGACCCCGCCTCGAACCCCCGGGAGCACGCATCATGACCACCATCGACTGGGCGGCGCGCAGCCGCGAACTCGCGATCGACGGCCGCGCGGTCATCGACGGCCGGCGGGTGGATGCCTCGGAGGGCGCCACGATCCCGGTGATCAGCCCGGGCTCGCTCACCCACCTCGCAGACCTCGCCGCGGGCACCGAGCGCGACGTCGACCTCGCCGTCGACCGTGCCAGGCAGGCGTTCGACGACGGCCGCTGGAGCCGCCTCGACGCGGCCGAGCGCGGGCGCGTGCTGGTGCGCCTCGCCGACCTCATGATGGAGCACCTCGACGAGCTCGCCCTGCTCGAGACGCTCGACTCGGGCAAGCCGATCGCGCAGACCCGCGTCGTCGACGTACCGGGCGCCGCCGCGACGTTCCGCTGGTACGGCGAGCTCGCCGACAAGCGGTTCGACGAGATCCCGTCGACCCCGCCCGGCTCGACGGCACTCGTGCGCCGGGTTCCGCTCGGCGTCGTCGGTGCGATCGTGCCGTGGAACTACCCGCTCGAGATCGCCGCGTGGAAGCTCGCGCCGGCCCTCGCGTCGGGCAACAGCGTGGTGCTGAAGCCCGCGACCGAGACATCCCTCACGGCGCTGCGGCTCGCCGACCTCGCGCTCGAGGCGGGCATCCCCGCGGGCGTGCTCAACGTCGTCCCGGGTCGCGGCTCGACCGTCGGCGGGCGCATCGCGCGGCATCCCGGTATCGACGTGCTCGCGTTCACGGGGTCGACCGCCGTCGCCAAGCAGCTCATGGTCGATGCCGGCACCTCGAACATGAAGCGCGTCGCGCTCGAGGCGGGCGGCAAGAGCTCGAACCTCGTCTTCGCCGACGCCGACCTCGGACTCGCCGCCGCGAAGGCGGCCTTCGGTGCGTTCTACAACCAGGGACAGGTGTGCTCGGCGAACTCGCGCATCCTCGTCGAGCGGAGCGCCCACGACGAGTTCGTGCAGCTCCTGGCCGAGGCATCCCGTGCGTACGAGCCGAGCGACCCGCTCGCGGGCACCGACGGCAACGGCAGCCTCATCAGCCGGGCGCACGCCGACGACGTCGGCGCGGCGATCGCGCTCGCGGCCGGCGACGGCACGCTCGTCAGCGGCGGTGAGCGCGTGACGATCACCGGCTCCGACGCCTACCTGCGGCCTGCGATCGTGACCGGCCTCGCCGCCGACCACGACCTGCATCGCGTCGAGGTGTTCGGCCCGCTCGTGGCGGTGCTGCCGTTCGACGGCGAGGACGAGGCCGTGCGGCTCGCGAACGCCACCGACTACGGGCTCGCCGCCTCGCTGTGGACGACCGACCTCGCCCGCGCGCACCGCCTCTCGGAGCGGCTCGTCGCCGGCACCGTCTCGGTCAACACCGTCGACGCGCTCGGGCTGACGACGCCGTTCGGCGGCTTCCGGCAGTCGGGCTTCGGCCGCGACCTGTCGCGCCACGCCCTCGACAACTACACCGACTGGAAGACGACGTGGTTCCAGTGGGCGTGATGCGGGTCGCCGCCGTCGTCGTCGGGCGTCGTGCAGGGATCGGCAAGCTCCGGGCGGCGACGGGCAAGACCCCGGCCGACCCCGGTGGGAGGCTGGCACTCATCCAGCCGGGCACCGAGCCCTCGACGACGTGAGCGACCCATGACGACAATCACCGCCACCGCCGACCGGCGCGGCGCGGCCACGCGCGCGCACGGGCCGTCGCGGCCGCCGCGCCGCGCGTCGGCGGCGCTGGCCGTGCGCGCCGCGATGGCCGCGGTCGCCGCGCTCTGCGTCGGCCTGCACGTGTGGCTCGCCGTCGGCGCCCCCGACTGGCGCTCGCTCGCCATGCTCGCGCTCGCGGCGGCGTGCGCCGCCTGCATGCTGCACCGCGGAGGCACGGCGCTGCCCTCGACGGGCGAGTGGAGCCTGATGGCGGTGGCCGCGCTCGCGATGCTCGTCGTCCACCTCACGGGCGTGGGAGGCGCGGGCGGGCACCATGCGGCGGCCCTCGTCGGCGGCTCCGGCGGTGCGGATGCCCCGATCGGCGGCGCGACGGCGGCGGTGCATGCCCTCGCGCTCACGCTCGCGGCGATCGAACTCGGCGTTGCGATGCTCGCCCTCGTGGTCGGCGGAGTACGGCGGCGATCCGAGCGCGGGTGCGTGACGACCGTCGTCCGTTCGGGCGATGCCGGTTCCGCCTCACGATGAGGCGGAACCGGCACAGCTGAATTCCGCCGAAGCGCCGAGAGCCGTGGTCCCTCGCACGCCGAGCCGTCGATGGGCGCGGCGAGGAACGATCGGCTTCAGTCCGCGAGCGGGCCGCCCGACGGCGCCGCGAACTCCTCGAGCGCGGCGAGCACGTCGGCCGAGAGCTCGGCCCTGCTGGCGGTGACCGCCTCGTCGATCTGCCCCGGGCGCGACGCGCCGATGATGGCGGTGGTCACGGCGGGGTTGCGCAGCACCCAGGCGACCGCGAGCTGCGGGATCGACAGGCCCGCCTGCTTCGCGACGCCGTCGATGCCGCGGATGCGGCGCAGGTAGTCGTCGGTGATGGCCGACCCGTCGAGGAACCGGCTGTTCGCCGCCCGCGAATCGGCGGGGATGCCGCCGTCGAGGTACTTCGCGGTCAGCAGTCCCTGCGCGAGGGGCGAGAACACGGCGCTGCCGACCCGGAGCTCGGTCAGCAGCGGGAAGAGCTCGGCCTCGGGCGTGCGATCGAACAGCGAGTACCGCGGCTGGTGGAGCAGCAGCCGCACGCCTTCTCCTGCGAGCAGCTCGTGGGCGCGGCGAGCGAGCGGTGCCGGGTAGTTCGAGATGCCGACGTAGAGCGCCTTGCCGCTGCGCACGATGTCGACGAGCGCCTGCATGGTCTCCTCGATGGGCGTCTCGGGGTCGACGCGGTGCGAGTAGAAGACGTCGACGTGGTCGGTGCGCATGCGGGCGAGGCTCTGCTCGAGCGAGCGGACGAGGTACTTGCGCGATCCGCCGTCGCCGTACGGGCCCGGCCACATGTCGTAGCCCGCCTTCGTCGTGACGAAGAGCTCGTCGCGGTAGCGGCCGAGATCGGTCTCGAGCACGCTCCCGAACGTCGACTCGGCGGCGCCGTACGGCGGCCCGTAGTTGTTCGCGAGGTCGACGTGCACGATGCCGCGATCGAACGCGTGCAGCAGGATCTGCCGCTGGCTCTCGATCGAGCGGTCGCGCCCGAAGTTCTGCCAGAGCCCGAGCGAGATGCGCGGCAGTCGCACGCCGCTCGCGCCCGCGCGCCGGAAGGGCACGTCGTCGTATCGCGTGGCCGCGGCCGTGTGCGGGGTCACGAGTCGGGGGTCGTCGGCGGGAATGGGCATGGTGCTCCTCTGCGCGGAAGGGATCCCCCGAAACGCTACTGGAAGCGCGACCCCCTCACGGGAGCGGCTGCACGAAGGTGAGTTGCGACCCGTCCTCCTCGATGAGCGGTCCCAGCGCGGTGTTGAACACGGCCCCGTACGGTGCGGCGAGGTGCGCGGCGAAGGCCGCGGCGTCGCGGTACGCCTCGGTGACGATGAAGCGGCGACCCGCCGGTGCGGGGCCGGCGACCACGGCGTCGGCCCCTGGCGCGGGCACGGGCGCGCCCACGACCCTGAGCGGGGTGAAGTCGAGGCATCCCGGTTCACGGCGCACGTCCTCGGTGAGCGCGAGGAGGAGGCGCTCGACCTCCTCCTCGCGCCCCGGCAGGGCGGTGAACTCGGCGACGAGACGCACCGGTCCGGCGGGTCGCCCGGGTCGCGTCATCCCTGCGACGCGCCCGTCATGATCGCGACCGCGTCGGTCATCGAGTGCGACTCGGGCGTGATCGTCGCGGCGCGCTTGCCGAGCCGCTGGATGTGGATGCGGTCGGCCACCTCGAACACGTGCGGCATGTTGTGCGAGATGAGGATCACGGGGATGCCCTGGTCGCGCAGCCGCTTCACGAGCTCGAGCACCTGGTTCGACTCGCGCACGCCGAGCGCGGCGGTCGGCTCGTCGAGCACGACGACCTTCGACCCGAAGGCTGCGGCGCGGGCGACCGCGACGGCCTGGCGCTGGCCGCCCGACAGGTTCTCGACCGGCACCGTGACGTCCTGCAGGGTCGAGATGCCGAGCGAGGTGAGCTGCTCGCGCGCCTGCTTGCGCATGCCCTTCTGGTCGACGACGCGGAACACCGAGCCGAGGATGCCCTTCTTGCGCACCTCGCGGCCGAGGAACAGGTTCGACGCGACGTCGAGCGCTGGCGAGACGGCGAGGTTCTGGTACACCGTCTCGATGCCGGCCGCCCGCGCGTCCTGCGGGCGCTTGAAGTGCACCGGCTGCCCGTCGAGGAACAGCTCGCCCTCGTCGGGGATGTAGGCGCCGGTGAGGCACTTGATGAGCGTCGACTTGCCCGCGCCGTTGTCGCCGATCACGGCGAGCACCTCGCCCGGGTAGAGCTCGAGGCTCACGCCGTCGAGGCCGACGACCCGGCCGAAGGTCTTCACGAGCCGGCGTGCCTGCAGCACGGGGGTGCGGGTTTCCGTTGCAGCCCCTGCGGGCGTTGCGGTGGTCATTTGCGTACCTTCCGAATCCACTGGTCGACCGAGACGGCCACGATGATGAGCACGCCGACGGCGAACGTCTGCCAGAGCACGTCGAGCCCGGCGAGCGAGAGCCCGTTGCGGAACACGCCGACGATGAGTGCGCCGAGCAGGGTGCCCCACACGGTGCCGCGGCCGCCGAAGAGGCTCGTGCCGCCGATGACGACGGCGGTGATCGAGTCGAGGTTGAGCTCGGCGCCCGCGTTCGGCGAGGCGGCGTTGGTGCGGCCGATCTGGATCCACGCGGCGAGCGCGAGGATCGCGCCGGCCGCGAGGTAGACGCTCATGAGCACGCGGCTGACGCTGATGCCGGCGAGCCGCGCGGCCTCGGGGTCGTCGCCGACCGCGTAGACGTGCCGCCCCCACGCGGTCTTCGACAGGATCAGTGCGATCGCCACGTAGAGCAGCAGCATGAGCAGCACGCCGACCGTGAAGTTGACCCCGCCGATGTCGAACGTCGAACCCGTCCAGGTGAGGAGTTCGGGCATCTCGCCGCCGCGCACCGTCGCACCGCCCGAGTAGAGCAGGGTGAGCGCGACGAAGATGCTGAGCGTGCCGAGGGTGACGATGAAGGGCGGCAGCTTGAGCCGCGTGACGAGCACGCCGTTGAGCGCGCCGGCGGCGAGCCCGACGACGAGCCCCAGCAGCAGCGCGAGCACGGCGGGGATGCCCTGGTTCACGCTCGTCTGCGCGATCACCATCGAGCTCAGCACCATGGCGGCGCCGACCGAGAGGTCGATGCCGGCGGTCAGGATGACGAGCGTCTGCGCGACGGCGAGGGTGCCGACGACGGCGACCTGCTGGGTGATGAGCGAGAGGTTCGCCGGGTTCAGGAACCGGTCGTTCAGCAGACCGAAGACGATGACCGCGATGACGAGCACGATCGCGGGGCTGATCGCCGGGTAGCGGTGCAGGACGTTGCGGATGCGGCTGAGCGGCGTTGAGCGGTCGAGGAACTCCTCGGCCAGGTCGAGCGCCGAGGTCGGCGGCCCGCTGGTGGGCTGGGCCGGCGCCGCGGGCGCCGGTTCGGTGGTGTGCTGACTCACGTTGAGACTCCGTCGTGTCGGTCGGTGCGGTGGTACGAGGGGCGGGATGCCGCGGAGCGGCGTCGCCCGGGCGGTCGGTGCGGGCCGGGGAGGGGCGGGATGCCGCAGCATCCGTCACCCGACCCGCACCGGGTTCAGGCGGCTGGTGCGATCAGCCCCAGCAGATCTCGCCGGCTTCGGCGGTGTCGATCGACTCGACGCCGTCCTGGGGGTCGTCGGTGACGAGGGCCACGCCGGTGTTGAAGAAGTCGAGGCCGTCGCTGGTCTCGGGCTTCTCGCCGGTCTTCACGAGGTCGAAGATCGCCTGCACGCCGAGGTCGGCCATCTTCACCGGGTACTGCTGGCTCGTCGCGCCGATCACGCCGTCGGCGACGTTCTCCACGCCCGCGCAGCCGCCGTCGACCGAGACGACGATGAGGTCGTCGGTCGCACCGGCCGCCTTGAACGCCTGGTACGCGCCGTACGCCGCGGGCTCGTTGATCGTGTAGACGACGTTGATGTCGGGGTTCTTCGACAGCAACGTCTCGGCGGCGGTGCGGCCGCCGTCTTCGGCACCCTGGGATGCCTCGTTGCCGACGATCTCGTACTCGCCGCCCGAGTAGTCGCCGGTCTTCTCCTCGTCGCCGTTCGTCTGGTCGTCGGCGAGGTCGATGCCCATGCCGTCGAGGAAGCCCTGGTCGCGAGCCCAGTCGACCGACACGACCTTGTCGTCGAAGAGGTCGATCATGGCGATCGTCGCCTTCTCGCCGTCGA
Organism: Agromyces sp. NPDC055658; assembly: GCF_053618155.1. Taxonomy (NCBI): domain Bacteria; kingdom Bacillati; phylum Actinomycetota; class Actinomycetes; order Micrococcales; family Microbacteriaceae; genus Agromyces; species Agromyces sp. NPDC055658. Next base: position 55,398 of record NZ_JBSHHD010000002.1, read on the forward strand.
GCTTCGCGGCGGTCCACTCGCCGATCTCCTGGCCGGCGAGGAAGTTGTCGGTCGCGAAGGTGATGTCGGCGGCCTCGGGGTCGGCGGGCGGGGTGTCGAGGGCGATGACGTAGAGGCCGGCGTCGCGGGCCTTCACGAGCGCGTCCTCGACGCCGGGGCCGTTCGGGGTGATCAGGATGCCGGCGTCGCCCTTCGAGATGGCGTTCTCGATCGCCTGGATCTGGGTGTCCTCGTCGCCGTCCTCCTTGCCCGCGGCGAGCGTGAGGTCGACGCCGAGCTTGTCGGCGGCGGTCTTCGCGCCGTCCTGCATCGCGACGAAGAACGGGTTGGTCGTCGTCTTCACGATGAGCGAGACGCCGATCTCCTCGTCGCTGCCCGACGCGCTCGAGCCGTTGCCCGACGCGCAGCCCGTGAGGGCCAAGGCGGCTGCGGCGGTGATCGAGACGCCGGCGATCAGTCGACGGCGGAGCCCGCCGGTTGCTGCGTGATTCATCGATGAATCTCCTCTGGTGTGGGGGACCCGTTGTCCTCCTGACAACGATGTCAAAGGTAGGTCTAGCCGATCACCATGTGTATAGTCAAGTCCAACGAGCACATTGGAGACCGAAACGTGACACCGTTGTCAGAGTCGGAGCCCGCAGCGGGCGGCACCCGATCGCGACCCACCATGCGACACGTCGCCGCGCTCGCGGGCGTCGGCGTGAAGACCGTCTCGCGCGTCATCAACGGCGAGCCCAACGTCTCGGCCGCAACGATCGAGAAGGTCAACGCCGCCGCCCGCAAGCTCGACTACCAGCCCGACCTGCACGCCGGCAACCTCCGTCGCGCCGATGGCCGCACCCGCACCCTCGGGCTCCTCGTCGGCAGCGTCGACAACCCCTTCGCCGGCGCCGTGCATCGCGCCGTCGAAGACGCGGCGGCCGACCGGGGCGTGGCCGTCTTCGCCTCGAGCCTCGACGACGACCCCGCCCGCGAGCAGGAGGCGGTCGCGGCGTTCCTCCGTCGCCGGGTCGACGGCCTCATCCTCACGACGGTCTCCGAGAGCCAGGCGTACCTCGCGCCCGAGCTGCGCCGCGGCACCCCCGTCGTCTTCGTCGACCGCGAGCCCGCAGGCCTCACCTCCGACTCCGTCGTCAGCGACAACGCCGACGGTGCGGCGCTCGCCACCCGCCACCTGCTCGAGCACGGCCATCGCCGCCTCGCCTACCTCGGCGACCGGGCCGGAATCCAGACCGCGCGAGAGCGCCGCCGCGGATTCCTCGAGGAGCTCGGCCGGGCCGGCGTCGCGACACGCGACATCCCCGTCGTCGAAGGCCTGCACGACGAGGCGACCGCCCGCGAGGCCACCCTCGCCCTGTTCGCGGGCGACCAGCCGCCGACCGCGATCTTCAGCTCGCAGAACCTCGTGACGATCGGCGTGATCCGGGCACTGCGCGAACTCGGTCGACACCACGACACCGCGCTCGTCGGATTCGACGACGTACCGCTCGGCGACCTGCTCGATCCCGGCATCACCGTCGTGGCGCAGCATCCGCAGGAGATCGGCCGCCTCGCCGCCGAGCGCGTCTTCGCACGCCTCGACGGCGACGAGGCGCCCGCGCTCCGCACGGTCGTGCCCACGACGCTCATCGTGCGCGGATCGGGCGAGCTGCCGCCGAAGGCCGAGCGGTGACGGGCGCGACGACGCCGGGCGGTGCGCGGCCTCGCGCCACGCGGGTGACCGTCATCGGCGACGCGCTCATCGACGAGCTGCGCGACCTGCTCGGCGCGCGGGAGTTCGTCGGCGGCGCCGCACTGAACGTCGCGGTGGGCCTGTCGCTCCTCGGCGACGACGTCACGCTCGTCGCGATGGTCGGCGACGACGAGCCGGGGCGGCGCATCCGCGCGTACCTCGCCGACTACGGCGTGCGGCTCGTCGCGACCCCGTCGCCCCTCGGCACGTCGCGCGCGATCTCCGACCGCCGCGACGGCGAGCCGCGCTACGAGTTCAACGAGGCCGCGCGGCGACGACGACTCGACTTCGACGACCGGGCGCGTTCGGCGATCGCCGGGGCCGACCTCGTCGTCGTGAGCTGCTTCCCCTTCGACGACGCGCGGCAGCTCGACGCCCTCGTCGAAGCGATCGATGAGCCCGAGCGCCGGCTCGTCGTCGACGGAAATCCCCGCGAGGGCATGCTGCGCGACCGCGCCGCGTTCCTCGCCGGGTTCGAGCGCGTCGCCGCACGTGCCCTGCTCGTGAAGGTCGGCGACGAAGACGCCGCACTGCTGCTCGGCGACGGGCTCGACGCGTTCGTCGCGCGCCTGCGCGGTGCCGCGTCCGTCGACGCCCCGGATGCCTCGCGCACCCGCCCCCTCGCCGTGCTGGCCACCGCCGGGCGCGAGGGCGCGTCGGTGCATCACGGAGGCGTGCACGTGCACGCCGGCATCGCCTCGCTGCCCGGCCCGGTGATCGACACGATGGGGGCGGGCGACGCGACCCTGTCGGCCGTCGCGCACCACATCGGCCATGGCGGGATGCCCGTCGACGAGGCATCCTGGTCGGTCGCCCTCGACGCCGCGATGACGATCGCGGCCGCGACCGTGCGCCATGAGGGCGCCCTGCTGCGGGTGCCGCACCTGGTCGGGCCGGCCGACGCGCTCGGCAGCTGACGCGCACCGCCGCGCTCGGCATCCTGCCCGCGGGACACCCGGCGAAACGGCCCTTGCATTGTCCGGCGGACACTGCGTAGCATCGCCGGCGTCGAACCTGACAACGATGTCACCTCGGGTGACGACTTCCGCGCAATGAAGGGCGAATCGATCGATGACGACGGTATCAAGACTCCGTTTGGCCGCAGTCGCGGCCGTGACCGCGGCGGGCTGCACGCTCGCCGCAGCGGCACCGGCGATGGCCGATGACGCACCCGACCCGGCGAGCGAGCAGTACCGGCCGTACCTGCACTTCTCGCCCGAACGCAACTGGATGAACGACCCCAACGGCATGGTGTACGAGAACGGCACCTGGCACCTGTTCTTCCAGCACAACCCGAACGGCACCCGCTGGGGCAACATGAGCTGGGGCCACGCCACGAGCACCGACCTCGTGCACTGGGAGGAGCAGCCGCTCGCGATCCCCCAGACCTTCGACGAGTCGGGCACCGCGATCGAGGACATCTTCTCGGGGTCGGTCGTCGTCGACGAGGGCAACACGACGGGCTTCGGCACCGCCGACGACCCGGCCCTCGTCGCGATCTACACGAGCGCCTACACCGGCACCCACCCGACGCACGCGGGCAAGCAGGCGCAGTCGCTCGCCTACTCGCTCGACCACGGGCAGACGTGGACGAAGTACGAGGGCAACCCGGTCTACGACCGCGACTCGGCGAACTTCCGCGACCCGAAGGTGTTCCGCTACACGAACCCCGGGACCGGCGAGTCGTACTGGGTGATGGCCGCGGTCGAGGCGACGAGCTACCAGGTGATCCTCTCGCGCAGCGACGACCTGAAGTCGTGGACCGAGCTCAGCACCTTCGGCCCGGCGAACGCGACCGGCGGCATCTGGGAGTGCCCCGACCTGTTCCCGCTCGCGGTCGACGGCGACCCGGCGAACACCAAGTGGGTGCTCGTCGTGAACCTCAACCCCGGCGCGCCGAACGGCGGCTCGGGCGGCCAGTACTTCGTCGGCGACTTCGACGGCACGACGTTCACGTCGGAGAGCACCGTGAGCGCCGACCAGTTGCCCGACGGCACCGTCTTCGCGGGTTTCGACGACGGCACGTACGACGGCTGGACGGTGAGGAACGAGCCGGGCAACTGGAAGAACGGCCCGTGGGGCGACGCACCCGCGGCCGGCAGCCTGCCCGGCCAGAACCCGGTGTCGGGCTTCATCGGCGCCGGCCTCGTCAACGGCTTCAACGACGGCGACTGGCCGGTCGGCACCATCGACTCGCCGACCTTCACCGTCGAGCACGACCTCGTCAACCTGCTCGTCGGCGGCGGCAACCACCCCCACGTCGAGGGCGCACAGCTCGGCAACGAGCCGCCGGCGGGTCGCACCCTCTTCGACTTCGAGCTGCCCGACGGCACGACCCTCGCCGACAGCGGCTGGAGCGTGACGGGCGACTTCGCGACCGATCCGGCACGCAACCCCTCGACCGCGGGCGGTGAGTACTCCCTCGGCCAGAAGCGCATCAACACCTGGGAGGGCGGCCCGAAGGGCGACGACAACACCGGCGACCTCACCTCGCCGGCCTTCACGATCGAGCCCGGAGAAGACCACCTGAGCTTCCTCGTCGGCGGCGGCAAGCGCACCGACGGCTCGCTCGACGTGCAGCTCCTCGTCGACGGCAAGGTCGTGCGGTCCGCAACCGGTCCCGAGGCGGGCGCCCTGAACTGGCGAAGCTGGGATGTCTCGGAATACGCCGGCCGCGAGGCCAGGCTGCGCGTGCACGACGCCGCCACCGGCGGCTGGGGCCACCTGACCGCCGACCACTTCGTGCTGGGTGCCGAACCGGCGGTCGTGCGCTCGGATGAGACCACCGTCAACCTGATCGTCGACGGCGAGGTCGTGCGCTCGGCGACCGGCACGAACAGCGAGGGCCTCGACTGGCGCAGCTGGGACGTGTCGGAGTTCGCCGGCCGCGAGGCATCCATTCGGATCGTCGACAACAACCGGTCGGGCTGGGGTCACGTGCTCGTCGACCAGGTGATGTTCGCCGATGCCGCGGCGACGCCGCGCATCGAGGGCTACGACTGGCTCGACTGGGGGCGCGACTACTACGCCACGGTGTCGTTCAACAACGCGCCCGACGGCCGCCGCGTCATGCTCGGCTGGATGAACGACTGGGACTACGCGCAGGACATCCCGACGGGCTCGTGGCGCAGCGCCATGACGCTGCCGCGCGAGGTCGCCCTCGTCACGACGCCGAAGGGACCGCGCCTGACGCAGCAGGTGGTGCCCGAGTTCGCCGAGCTCGAGCAGCCCGACCGCGCCTTCATCGATCCGGCGGCAGCCGCCGGCGGCCGGGCGATCGCCTCGGGAACCGAGACCCTGCCGATCTCGGGCGACCGGGTGCGCATCGACGCGGTCATCGACCCCGGTTCGGCGGATGCCGCTGGGCTGACCGTGCTCGGCGATGACGAGTCGGCGACGCGAATCGGCTACGACGCTCGGTCGGGTCGGCTCTTCGTCGACCGTCGCGACTCGGGCGTCACCGGCTTCCACCCCGCCTTCGCGTCGGTCGACGACGTCGCCGTGCCGCTCGCCGACGGGCGCATCGCGCTCACCGTCTGGGTCGACCGCGCCTCGGTCGAGGTGTTCACGGCCGACGGGCGCACGACCATCACCGACCAGGTGTTCCCGAACGCCGGCGCCGACCGCATCGGGCTCTTCGCCGACGGCGGCGACGCCGCGATCGAATCGCTCACGGTGACGCCGCTCAACGGCGCGATGTGGAAGGAGGCCGGGGCCGACGGCGCGACTTCCGCGCCCCCGAGCGCGGAGGTGACGGCGCTCACCGGCCCGCGCAAGGGACCCGACGCCGACGGCGACTACGAGATCAAGGTGAAGACCGGCAAGGGCCGGCCGACCACGGTCGTGCGGCTGCTCGAGAGCGGCCGCGTGATCGACCGGGCCTACCGCGGCGCCGACGCCGAGCGCGTCGTCGCGTTCGAGATCGAGGATGCCTCGCCGGGCGAGCACCGCTACACGGTCGAGCTCGAGAACTCCGCCGGCGTGACCGCCGGCGGCGAGGTCACGGTGCACGTCGCCGGATGAGCCCGGGTGGGGCGCCCGTCGTGCTGACCGGGCGCCCCGCTCTCGTCCATCGGCGTGATGCCGCGACGGAGATGCGGAAATACCGCCCGTCGACTTCCGGCAGGAGCAGAATGCGGCATAACGGATGCGAGCCCGCATGCCGTGCCACAGCGAGGCGGTCCTCGCCGCCTCTCGCCCACGGAAGGGTGTTCTCATGGTTCCCGAGATCAACTACTGGACCGTCCTGCTCGCCACCCTCTCGAGCATGGTCATCGGTTCGATCTGGTACGCCCCGAAGGTCTTCGGCATGAAGTGGGCGAAGCTCGCCGACGTCGACATCGACCGACCGGGGGCGAGCGCCGTCGGGCCGATCGTCGTCACCGTGCTCGTGAGCTTCATCACGGCCTGGGTGCTCGCGGGCAGCACGGCGATCGCCTGGCACTTCTACGGCGGCGGATTCCTGCTGTCGGCCGTCGTGACGGCGATCGCGCTCTGGGCCGGCTTCACGGCCGCTCGCTTCATCACGCACGACGCCTTCGAGGGGCGCCCCGCCGCGCTCACCACGATGAACATCGCGCACGAACTCGTCACCGTCGTCGTGATGGCGATCATCATCGGCGTCTGGCCGCCCACGGGCACGGTCTAGTCCCGGGCACGTTTTCTCCCCTGCATAGGGGCCGGGATGCGCGAGGGCCCTGCGACGTACGCCGGGCCTTCACGGCACTCGGGTCACAGCGAGGTCGCGACCCACCAGCCGATGATGAAGAGCCCCATCACGATGAAGAGCAGGCCGATGACCACGAACAGGGCCCGGCTCGGGGCGCGCGCCGCCGCGCGCCCCGGGCGCGACCGGCGCTCCGCCGCGATCGTCTCGGCGAGCCACCTCCGCCGGGTGACGAGCGCGATGCCGGCGACGAGGGCGAGCACCGCCCATGCGAGCGCGAAGACCAGGCCGAGTTGCACCACGTCAGCCTAGCTGTGAGCGGCGCGCTGCCGACGCACGTGGCGGTGAGGCGCAGCGGAGATGCGAAAGGCCCGGCACTTCGGAGATCTCGGATTTTCTTGGGCTAGCCCGGGATTTCTTGAGAGAACGCGGATCGCGGGGAGAAGCTCGAGTAAGACCCCGCCGCTTCCGTGGTGTCGCGGGTTCGAGTCCCGCCCTCGCTACCATCGGCCCGGTCTTCTTCGGATGCCGCGATAGACGACGCAATCGCTGCCACCCGCGATCCGCACGAGTGAGCGCGGACGGCCCGACGGAGCGCAAGCGCCACCCGCCCCGGTGCCTCGCTGATGCACTCCAGCGCCCGAGGGCTCCTTCTCTATGCTGAGCGTCGAACATTCGGGGCATCCGCCTGCCGGGCGGTAAGGCACAACGAACGAGTTCGCATCCGTTGAAGGGCCGGGCTTCCCGACTCCCAGTCCTACATCGTGGCGCGCCTGACGCCCCCTATCCCAGCTCAGTCTTCGAGGATCCGTGTGGGAGCCACAGTTCACTCTGGATGAACCGCCTGAAGAAGTCGTGCCGCTCGCGCCGCGCCAACAAGCGGTGAAACGTGCGGCGATCTCGCTCGCCACAGGAATCGGTCGGCCGCGTTAAGGCCTCCGGCGTCGAGTCCTCGACCGAGCGGGTTGTGCACAAGCTCCCAGGAGCTGGCGATCGACCCACCCACAATTATCACGTCGGCATCGAACGTTGTCACGGAGGGGGCGATGCATTCGCCGAGTGCGGTGAACGCCCGATCGAAGACGGCCTTCGACGGGCGATCGCCTTCCCGCGCGCGACTGGCGATTTCGTGTACGTCAAGGCGAATCCCGGTCACCGACTCGAATCCACGGATCAGCGCACGACGCGAGACCGTCTCCTCGATGGGCAGGCCGTTCCACTCCAAGTGGTGGACGTGCCCGTGGGGCGGGATCCCCGCCGCGCCCGCGGCCGGCTTCCCCTGGTCGAGAAAGCTCGATCCTACGCCGGTGCCGAGGGTCAGGAACACCGCTCGGTCGACAGCTGGGTCGAGGAGAATCCACTCTCCCATCGCGAACGCGTCCGCGTCGTTCACAAAGACGAACGCGTCCGCGACCTCCGGCATCCTCGATGCGAGTTCCGTTGCCAGATGCAGACCCGCGAGCGATTCGAACTTGCCCACACCGGTGAAACTCCCTACCCCGATCGTGTTGTCGAAGGGTCCGGGAATCGCCACCCCCCAGTGCGCCGCGGTTCCCTCGTACACCGAGCGTGCAGCGTTGGCCAGTGTGTCGAGGATCACGGTGGCAGGCGCGTGCGAGTCGAGTGGAAAGCGGCGTTGCCGGCGGACCTCCCATACGCCGCCTTCGACCACGGCCGCTGTGACATGAGTGCCGCCGATCTCGAGGACGGGCTGCAGCGTCATGCCTTCGGCCCCGGTTCGGATTGCCCCGGCGTGCAGAGGTTGCGCTCAGTGCCTCGGACGAATGCCTTGACGGTGCCATGGCGCTTTCCTTCGCCACGGCCGAAGGGGCGGATCGTGTACTCCCCTACCCTGGCCGGCACGATAAACGTCTCCGCGTAGTGCACGACGAACGGCGTGAATGCGCCGACGGGCGACTCGACGATCGCTTCGACCCCTTCGACGAGATTCAGGACGTTCACTGTTCCGTTCGTGTTGTGCGGGGTCGTGCCCGTGAACCAGTGTCGACGCACCTCGATGAACTCGAGCTCATGCAATCCGGTGCGTTCCTCGACCCACCCCGTGCCGGACGCGATCTGCTGAACCTGCCCGACGAGGTTCCGCTTCGTCCATTCGGTGTCGCGGTCCCATTGGATGTTCTCGAGGGCGTGCTCGATGTGAATCGGACGAGGAACGCCGTCCAGCCCGACTCGATCCCAGTCCCACATCTTGAATGTGAAGATGTACGGGGTGGCGGAGATCTCGAGCACCATCGAGTTGCTCCCTGAGCAATGCACGGTTCCGGCGGGGATCGCGAAATGATCGTGCTTACGGGCCGGCCACTCGTTCACGTAGCGATCGGCCGGGAACGAGATTTCACCGGCTTGTGCTGCGACCAGGTCCTGGGTCATCCGTCCCCGATCGATTCCGGTCTTCAAGCCGAGATAGACGACGGCGTCGTCGGAAGCGTCCAGAAGATAGTAGCTTTCGTCCTGCGTGTACGACATGCCGAACTTGTCGCGGATGTAGTCGGTGAGCGGGTGCACCTGCAGCGAGAGGTTGCCGCCCTCCATCGTGTCGAGGAAGTCGAATCGGATCGGGAACTCGGCGCCGAATCGTGCGTGCGTGCGTTCGCCGAGCAGTTCTTTCGGGTGCAGGAAAACCAGATCGATCGAGGGAATCTCGAAGGTGGATGCGCCATCGGTCAGCAGCAGGCTGTTCTCCTCGGGCACGCCGTCGAACGACCACGCGTAGTTCGGCGTGCCGTCGGGGAGGCCGCAGACACGTTTCATCCACTGTCCGCCCCACACTCCCGGATCGAAGTAGGGCACGACACGGAATGGGCGGGTGGTCACCGAAGTCAGGGCACCACGCAAGCCCTGTCCGCTGATCAGTGCCGGCTCGTTCGAGCGGTTGAGATCGAGCACGAAGTCCGCCGTCTCGAGCAGTGGTCGCTTATGCCGGTCAGCGACTCGCCATTCGACGAAGTACCCGCGCTTGATCTTCCGGAGGGTGTCCTCGTCGCCGTTCGCCGCATGCCAGTTCGCCATGCCTGCTCGATACCGGAGCTGGATCTCCCATCGAGCGAGTTCGCCGAGAACGAGCACATCGGCGGCGGGTTGCACCATCGCGGCACCCCACCCGATGAGCACCACGCCGCGCTCGCGCTCGCGAATGGCGCGGCGCAGGGCCGCGATGGCAGCGTCATCGTAGAAGGCGTCGATGGTCGCGTGCGAGAGGACGCCGAACACGCGGTCATCGGTGAGGTTGTCCTGCATCCACGCCGTCAGTTCAGCCCCACCGATCGCTGCGGACTCGCAATTGATGACATCGAAGTCGGGAAGCCCCTCCTGCGCCTGTGCGATGAGCGCGTCGAGGTCTGCACCCGGATAGGTGTCGATCACGACCGTCGGCAGTGCGCCACGCGACTGAGCGGCATCGGCGATTCGCTTCCAAGGCTCGCGGCCCCGGGCGATCAGCTCACCCGCTGGGAGGTTCACGGCAGGGCTCTGGTCGTACGACGAGACGTACGTGCGGTCAGGAACGGGCAATTGGAGACACCTCGATTTCCAACTTGTCGAACCCATCGCAGAGCTCGATCGGCACCGGCCTGTCGGCCGCGGTGACGATGTCGACGCGGCAACCGGTCTCCGCTGACTCCAGCAGCGCCGTCATCACCTCGAGCACATGCAGGGCGAGCCTGCCGTCAGCTCGATGCGAGCGGCGCCCCGCACGCAGCATGTCGACCAGCCCGGCGCCGCGGGTCGCACCGGCGATGCCTGCGAGCGGCTCGGACTCGAGCCAGTCCGCTCCGCCGAGCGGCCGCACGGCGCAGATGCCGTCGAACCCGTTCGGGTCCGGCACCCGAAGGCTGCCTGCCTCGCCGTGCACCTCGATCGGGGCCGCGGTCGTCGCGATGCTGTCGAAGCTCATCGTGATGGTCGACAGTGCACCGGATTCGTGTGTGAGTACGCCGGAGACGTGCGAGTCGACCTCTACGGGGACTCTCTCGCCGGCTCGCGGGCCGCTGAGGATGACTCGCTCATCACGCATTCTGCTTCCAGCGCCGATGACGCTGCGCACTGGTCCCAGCAGGTGCACGAGCGAGGTCACGTAATAGGGCCCCATGTCTAACAGCGGACCGCCGCCCTCGGCGTAGTAGAAGTCGGGGTTAGGATGCCAGTGCTCGTGTCCGGGCGTCGCCATCACCGCGGTCGCCGCCAGCGGACGGCCGATTCGGCCGTCGTCGATGAGCTTCCGAGCGGTCTGGATGCCGGTGCCGAGGACGGTGTCCGGCGCGCACCCTACCCGCACGCCGGCCGCCTCGGCTGCGGCGATGAGCCGTACGCCGTCGTCGAGACGTGCGGTGAGCGGCTTCTCGCCGAACACGTCCTTGCCGTGCCGGACGGCCGCCTCGGCGATCTCGGCGTGCGCCGCCGGGACAGTCAGATTCAGCACCACATCAACGTCGGGCGCGGCGAGCAGCTCGTCGACCGTGAGCGCGCGGGCGGCGGGCAACGTCGCCGCCACCGCTTCAGCCCGTGCCGCGTCAAGATCGGCCACGGCGGTGATGATCACATCGTCCAGCCCGGAGAGCGCGTCCAAGTACGTCCCCGAGATTGTTCCGAGCCCGATGATTCCTACGCGGTGCGCGCTGCCCACAGCATTCCTCTCTCGATGATGGTCTTGACGTTGGTGTCCTGCAGCGCTTCGATGTCGTGCCCCGGGGTCGCGACGAAGACGCGGCCGTTCCCCCAATAGCGCGTCCAGACGGCGGGGCAGGTGAGCGGCCGGTGCCACGGCTGGTGCGACTGGACGGGGTGGGTCGTGGTCGCCAGCACGTCGTTCAGGTCGTCGTGCAGCACCCAGTACTGCTCGGTGTCGAGCGCGAAGTCGTCGAGACCGACCATGATCTCGTGCGCGCGGCCGAGGTCGGTGATGTCGATGGTGTGCTCGAGGAAGCCGTCCCGCCCGTCGTCGCGGCGTGCGTCGGGATGCTTGGACGGATGGGCGACGAACTGCCCGCCGACGAGTTGGAGGTAGTCCGAGCTCGCGCGGAACGAGTCGGTGATGCCGCCGTGCCACCCGGCGAACCCGGCGCCGGCGGCCACCGCGTCGCGGAGCCCGGTCACGGCTCCGCCCGAGGCGTGCGACATCGTGACCGACTGCAGCACGAGGTCCACGGCGGCCATGCGCTCGGCATCGGCGTAGACCTCGGGGTCGTCCTCGATCGTGACCTCGAACCCTTGCCCTTGCAGGAACGGAAGGAACAGGTCGGTCGTCTCGACGGGATGATGGCCTTCCCAGCCGCCGCGGACGACCAGCACGTTACGCGTCATGCGAGATCTCCTGCTTCTTCGGGTGCCGAGGCCACGATCTCGCCCGAGGCCCGCGTGTCGGTCGCTGCACCACTCGTGCGGCCCTTGATGAGCGGGGCCCAGTCCTCCCTGCGCGACCACGGGGTCTGATAACTGGGCTCGTTGACGTAGCGTCGCATGCCGAGTCGGAGCTTCGCGCCCGCCCCCGCGGCCAGACGCACGCCGACCCAGGTCGAGTCGACCGCACGGGCGGCGCCGGCGGCAGCATCCCTCATCTGCTCCACGGAGGTGAAGCGGTGCTCGCCGAACCCACCCGCCTGCAGGACGACGGTGCGCTCCCGCACCCCCAGGTTCACGAGCTCGACGATCACCGAGTCGGCCGCGATCTCGCGTACGAGAGCGGCGACCTCGCCCGGGAGGCCGGGGCGCCGCTCCTCCGCGTCGAAGTACCGCACCGTTGCGTGCTGCAGTCCGCCGTGGGGGACGTGCATTGGCGCACCCCACATGAGCTGCACGAGGGACTCGAAGTACACCGGGTTGAACTCCATCCAGGCGTGGATGGCGTAGCCATCGACCTGCAGTGAGACCGTGTCGGGGTGCCCCGTGAGGTGGGTGATCGTCTCCCATGCGCGCGGGTCTCCGTCGTCGGAGCGCAAGCGAGCCAGCTGCTGGTCCAGCAGCTCGCCGTTCGCCTCCAGGGCCCGCTCCGGATAGCCGGGGTTACGTCCCCGCGCGTACTCGTACCACGCGAGCGTGTTGACGTTGTAGTGCTTCGCCGAGAACGGCGCGCGCGGTACGTGGACCTCGGCCCAGTCCGCGGACCTGGGCACACGTTCGACCCGTTCGAGGTCGGCGTCGGAGAGGGTGCGAGCCCAGACGTGGATCGCATGGAACGGGCTCGACGGGCGGTAATCGGCCCAGCCGCTGTCGAAGTGCTTGGACGGCACCAGCCACACGCCATCCTCCTGCCTCCCGAGCCCGAAGTTGAGGTCGAGCTGCTTCCTGGCTGCATCCAAGTGCGAATCGTCGCCCGTGAGCAAGAAGGCGTTTGTGCCGGCGTTCACGAGCGGCTCGATGATGGTGAGGAAGCCGTGCGGCCAGCGCCAGCCGTAGTGGCCGCCCCACCACTTGCCGTCGAGGTACTCGCCCACACGGCCGGAGAGACCCACGTTGTCGGGCATGATGCCGCCCTCGTTCGCCTCGGCACGCGCAGCCCAAGCCGAGAGGTACTTCACCACCCACTGGCGGTGCTTCTCGGCGCCCGAGTAGAGGAATGCGTGGGTGAATTGTCCCGTGGCATTGAGGTTGAGCGGCACATCGCCCCGCGTGGTGCGCTGGTTCATGAGCTCGATGACCTCGGCGAAGACCTCGTCATCGAGCCAGTCGGCTCGGCCTGCGCCGCCGTCGAACGGCGCCGTCGTCATGTCCTCGAACGGCGGGAGGTAATCGACCAGCACGCCGCGGTGGGTACCGAGGTCCTCCTCCGTCACCACATGGCGCGGCCCGCGACTGCCGGTCTGCGGTGCCCGGATGATTCCGAGTTCCCGGTCGAAGTTCGGCGCCAACGGATCCTCTCCGTTGTACATCCGTGCGAAGTTCTCGGCGCGCTGTCGATCGACCAGCGACGAGGGCTTGCCCAGACCGAAGAAATAATGGAAGAGGTTCGCCTCGCCGTGGTGCATCCAGTCGTAGTAGCCGTCGAACTCGCGCTCGATCTGTCCGTACTGCGTCCACTGCCAGGTGATCGCATCCCACATCCTGCGGGCCGACTCGTACACCTCCTCACTGCCGCCGAGACTGTAGAACAGGGCGAGATACATGAATGCCTCGTACGGATCATCCGATCCGTCCATACCGGGCCATTCGTCACGCCAGATGAGCGTGCCATCCTCACGCGTGTAGCGGGCGATGAACTCGGCGGCAGCCTCCTCGAGGCGGGCCATGAGCTCGCGCTCGAGCCTCGCCCAGCGAGGAGCAGCGACAGCCGACTCCACGAAGATCCATTCGAAATCGGGTTCAGTGGTCATGCGTGATGTTTCCAAGCTGCTGCAGGCGCGACGGCGTCGCGAGAGGGAATCGCGGATCGTGTCAGGCCGCTTCGCGCGGGAGAGAGACCACGGTCCCGGTGCGGCGGGCTTCCTCTGCCGCGAACACCACACGATGGCTGGCCATGCTCGCGGAGATGCTGGATGAGAGGTGCTCGGGCGAGGCATCCCGCAATGCCGCGACGAATTCGGACATGAGTCCTCGGTCGCCGCCACCGTGCCCCGTCGCGGCGTCGAATCCGAGCCCGTCGGTGTCGTACACCGTCGTCTCCAGGGTGCGGAAATCGTAGACGCTGATGATCCGCCCGTCGCCGGTGATCTGCCCAGCCGTGCCGAACAGGCGCGTCTTGCGGTTGGCGCCCTCGGTGAACGCGGAGAGGGTGAAGCTCGCGAGCCTCCCGTCGGAGAACTCCATCTGAACCGTCTGATGGTCGACCACGTCGTTGTCGCAGAGGTAGGCGCAGCGGCCCCATGGGCCCGTCTCCAGGGCTCGGTCGATCGCCTCCGGGGTCACTTCGCCGGCCATCACGAGCGCGTTGTACTCCTCTGCGGAACCCGGATTGTTTAGACCGCTGCGATAGAACCGCACGGCGTCGAACGCGCAGGCCGACGCTACGGGGCACGTGATGCATCGGTCGGTTGCACCGGCGGGCTGCGACTCGGGTCGGAAGTACCCGAGCGAGCCGAAAGAGGTCACCCGCTGCACAGGCCGCCCCATGATGTGCAAGAGCCAGTCGATGTCGTGGCACGATTTTGCCAGCAGCAGGCTGTGGCTGGTGGCGGAACGGGCCCAGTTCCCGCGCACGAAAGAGTGCGCGAAGTGGAGGTGGCCGATCGGCTCGAGATGCTCGATCTGCATGATCTCGCCGATCGCCCCGGAATCGAGGAGCTCCCTCAACTTCTGCGTGTACGTGGTGTAGCGCAGTACGTGACACACCGTGATGCTGACGCCGTTGACCCTCGCCGCTTCCTCGATGTCGTCGCAGTCCTCTGGGCTGGTCGCGATCGGCTTCTCCAGGAGGATGTCGTAGCCGGCCTGGGCGAAGGCCACGCTCGCATCCCGGTGAAACTCGTCTGGGAGCGCGACGATGACCGCATCGGCCAGACGGGGCAGGGCGACAAGGTCGCGCCAGTCGTCGAAGGCCCTCGCGTCAGTGAAGAGGCCGGTGAAACGGGCCAGCGTCGTCGGGTTCCGCTCTGCGACGGCGACGACTTCAACACCCGGAAGCTCGGCTGCCTCCGCCGCATACGCGTACCCGCGCATACCGGCTCCCACGACAGCGAGGCGTACGACTCGCTCCTTTCCGAGGCGGGTGTCATCCCTTTGCTGCACCACTGAGCAGTCCCTTCACGAAGTACTTCTGCAAGAAAACGAAGAGGATCACGATCGGGATCGTCGCGAGCACCATGAACGCGAACACCGCGCCGTAGTTCGACACGTGCTCGCTGATCTGGCGGTACATGCCGACAGTGACCGTGCTGCCGCTGGCCGGCCCGAGGATGATCAAGGGGGTGATGAAGTCGTTCCAGAGCCCGACCGCCAGGAAGATGATCACGCTCGCTGCGGCGGGCCGCAGCAGGGGGAACACGATCGCCCAGAACGTCCGGATCGGCCCGGCGCCGTCGATGGCGGCGGCCTCCTCGATCTCTTTCGGGATGGTCCGCATGAACCCGGTGAACACCAGCACGCCGAACGGCAGGTTGCCCGCGACGTACACGATGATCAGTCCGAAGATCGAGCCGATCATGCCGAAGTCCTTCAGCATGCGCAGCAGCGGCATCAGGGTGGTCGCTGCGGGGATCATGAGCCCGAGCGGGATGGCGATCCACAGCGCCTTCGCGAACCAGCTCGTGGAGCGCACCATGTAGTGCGCCATCATCGCTGCCAGGACGGTGGAGATCAGCGTGCCGATGACGGTGATCTGGATGCTGTTGACCAAGCCCGTCCAGAACAGCCCGTCGGGGCGAGTGAAGACGTCGATGAAGTTCTGCACGGTGAGAGGCAGCACCGGGAGCCCGGGGTATTTGTAGATGTCCTCCTGCGTCTTGAAGGCGTTCAGCAGCACAAGGTAGATCGGGTAGATGAAGACGGCGGTGACGACCAGGGCGATGATCGTACGGACCGGTCCGGCGCCGCTTGCTTCGAGGCCGCGCCAGCGGCGCCGGGATCGCTGACCCCGTGGGGCATCGGCGGTGACGATCGCCTCCGTGGCGGTCATCGACGTTGCGTCGACCGTCGTTTCTGCGGTGATCACAGGTCGACCTCCCGTTTGCGCATCATTCGGATCGAGAACAACGAGATCATCGCGATGATGATGAACATCACCGCGGCCTTGGCCGCGCCGTACCCCACGGCCCCCGCATCGAGGCTCGTCTGCACGACGTCGAACGCGAGGGTCGACGTCGTGCCGACGCCCGGCCCGCCGTTGGTCATGACCTTCACCTGGTCGTAGATCTTGAAGCCGCCGATCATCGACAGCACCGTCATGATCGTGACGGAGGGGGCGAGCAGGGGCCACGTCACGGCCCAGAATCGGCGCACAGGTCCGGCGCCGTCGATGGCTGCTGCCTCGAGGAGTTCCTTGGGAATGCTCTGCAGGCCGGCGAGGTACAGCACGACGCACACGCCGACGGACTGCCACGCAACGATGGCGCCCACGCTGTACAGGGCGAGGTCGGGGTCGGAGAGCCAGCCCGGCGGCTCCGGCACGAACGGTCGGAGGGCGGCGTTGATCAGGCCGTCATCCTTCAGCAGCAATTGCCAGACGACTGCGACGACGACCGATGAGAGGATGACCGGCACGAAGAAGACGGCGCGCATTGCGTTGAACGCCCAGCCGCTCCGATCGAGGAGGATCGCGATGCCGAGGCCGACGGCGTTCGGCACGATCACGGCGATGATCGTGAGGATGACGGTGTTCCTCAGGGTCTGCAGGTACGCCGGGTCGGAGAAGAGGTGGATGTAGTTCTCGAGTCCGACGAACGAGGTGTCGACACGGTAGGCGTCTTCGTTCGTGAGGCTCGACCCGAACGCGACCAGGAGCGGCCAGAGCACGAACACCGCGTAGAGGGCGGCGCCGGGCAGCGCGAACAGGAGGAAATGGAGCGGGTTGCGCAGGATCTTCCGGCGCTTGGTCTGCGTGTTCATGGAGGCGTCTTCGCTTCTCGAGCATCTCGTCGGGAAGGGGAACGGCCTAGGACGGAGGCCGTCCCCTTCCCCTTGCGGGACGCGGTTACTTCTGCGCGGCGGCGTACTGCTCGTCGAGGTACTTCGCGAACTGCTCGGGCGTGGTCTTGCCCGTGAGCAGATCGACGTTCGCCGCGATCATCTTGTCGTTGAACCCAGGAGGAAGCGCACCGTCGCCGGTGATGTTGCCCCAGGCCGGCACTGTCGCCTCAGCGGAGGTGGCGAGGTCGTACGCGGCCACCATCTCGGTGTAGAGCGCACCGACGCCGTCGGGGATCGTGTAGTCCTTCACGGTGACGATTCCGCCGTCGACGATGGCGGAGGCGTCGAGGTTCTCCTTGTCGGTCGCGAAGGCGAGCGCCCATTCCTTGGCGAGGTCGACGTGCTCCGAGTTCGCGTTCACGTTCATTCCGGCACCGGTGACGACCGGAAAGGCCGGCTTGCCCGCATCGCTCGGCCACCCGAAGACGCCGATGTTGTCCAGCTTCTTGCCGTCGGCTGCGGCAGTGAACCACGACCCCATCGGGTACATGGCCGCCTTGCCGTCGATGAATGCCTGCTCGAGGTCGGCGTAGGTCCGGGTCATACCGTCGGGGTCCGCGAGGCCGTCCTTCATGATCGACGACACCTTCTCGGCTGCGCCGACGAACTCGGGGTCGGTGAACTTGACCTCGTCCTTCTCACGCTTGAGGAACCATTCCGGGTCGTCGATGAGCACGTCGGCGGAGACGGCGGCGTTGAGCGCGAAGGCCGTCGCCCAGGTGTCCTTGCCGCCGCCGCCGATCTCGAACGGGGCGATGCCGGCCGCCTTCAGCGCGGCTGCGTCCTCGATGAGTTCGTCGTACGTCTTCGGCGGGGCGCTGATGCCGGCCTGCTCGAAAAGGTCCTTGTTGTAGTAGACGAGCGGGATGGCCTGCGCGGCGGTCGGGATGCCGTAGAACTTGCCGTCGATGGTACCCGAGGTGAAGTCGGTGATTCCCGCTGCCTCCAGTTCCTCGCGGCTGTACTCCGCGAGCTCACCCTTCTGGGCAAGGCCGTTCGCGATGCCTGCGGCGAAGATGTCGGGTGCCTGGCCCGACGCGAACAGCTGCTGCGCGTAGGCCGGGGTGTTCTCGCCGACGACCTTCTTGATCGTCACGCCTGGGACCTCCTTCGAGGCGCGGGCGATCGCGGCATCCCAGTACTCCGGGGTCAGGTTCGGGGATTCGGAGACGAGGAAGGTCAGGGTGACGTTGTCGTCAGAGCCGGAGGAAGCGGACCCGCCGGCGGTGCAGCCGGTGAGCGCGATGGCGGCCGCGGCGACGGCACCCAGGGCCAGGTACCGCGTCTTACGTCGTTGTATACGCACGAGTGTCTCTTTTCTCGGGGTGGGGTGTGCGGCGCGATGTGGGGTGCGACGCAATGAAGCAGGTTTACCAAAGTAGTTTTCGTATTCTCTCCGGCTCGGGTAGTTTTGCAGGAGGCAGGGGTGCTGTCAACCCTATATTTCTGCTAGCGTTTGGGGATTGCGAGCACTCTGACGATTCAGAAATGAGATTCACTATGTCGGTCAACGATGTCGGCTCGGGCACTGCGTACGCGGGGGACTCCTCCGCGTTGCGCAGGATGAACGTCGTCGCAGTGCTGCGCCTCCTCTACTCCGCGCAGGCGGACCCCGGTCTCCGCAGCGGCGAGGGCGATGGTGCAGACCGGTACACCGTCACCGAGATCGCGCAAGCGGCGGGAATTTCGCGGCCGACCGCCGAAGACGTGGTGGACGCGCTGATCGGGCAGGGCTGGCTGGTCGAGGCGCCACCGAACCCGCGTGGTGGACGACGTCAGGCCGGTCGGCCCGCTCGGACGATCCGGTTCGATTCCCAAGCCGGCTGCGTGGCCGGGATCGATCTCGCGCCGCACTGGGTACGGGCGCTCATCTCCGATCTGGCCGGCACGGTGATCGGACGGGCCGACTATCCCGTTGCCGACGGGGCTACCGCGGAGGAGCGTGGCGCCGCCGCCCGCACGGCGATCACGGAGGCACTCCGCCTTGCCGGCCGCGACTCCGACCAGATCCTCGCCGCGACCGCCTCGACGGTCGGCATCGCGCGCGCCGACGGCCAGGTCGTCCGCTCGACGATCCCCGAAATGATGGGGCAGAACATCGCCGAGATGCTCGGGCAGTTCCTTCCAGTCCCCGTGCACGTGGCGAACGACATGCGCGCCGCCGTCCTCGGCGAGTACTGGGTCGGTGCGGCCGCAGGGTGCGACAGCGCCGTCTACCTGCACGTGGGACGACGCCTCGGATCCGCGTATCTCATCGATGGTGTCTCACCGTTGGGCCATCACGGTGCCGCTGGGGAGATCCCACCGGAATCCGGTCGCCGGCTGATCCATGCATACCGCAAGCTCGTGAGCTTCACTGGGGTCGACGTCGATGCGCTTCCGGATGATCGGGTGCTCGGGATCGATCCGTTGACGGTCTTCGAAGCAGCGCAGCGGGGTGAGGCCGACGCGCAACAGGCCGTCGTGGACTTCGCGGACGAATTCGCCGAGGGCATCGAAGGGCTCGTCATCACCGTCGATCCCGAGGTCGTCGTCGTCGGCGGCGGGGGCGTGGTCGCCGGCGACATCGCGGCGGAAGCTATCCGCTCCCGCCTCTCCCGAGTGTGCATGTTCGAGCCGCGCGTGGTCGTCTCACCGCTCGGCGAGAGCGCCGCCGCAATCGGCGCGGTGCGTCTCGCGCTGAACAGGATCGAGGAGAACCTGTTCACGAATCCCTTCGCCCATGCGAACACCGCCGAGAAGGCCGGATGAACGACACTGCCGGATACATCACCGCGATCGGCCCTGGATCCGGTGCACGCCGGCCCGCGCGATCGTGGCTGCGCTCTGACGCGCCGTTCCTGTCACTCGACGGACCGTGGCGCTTCCGACTGCTGCCGGGGGCTCCGGGTTCCGTCGGCGCACCGGACGCCCTGCCGGCGGGCGAGGCGGTCGACGGGTTCGCCGCTCCGACGTTCGACGACTCCGACTGGACCACGATCGAGCTGCCCTGCCACTGGGTGCTCGCAGCCGACGGCGCATTCGGATGGCCCGAGTACACGAACAGCCAGTTGAGCATCCCGATCGATCCGCCCTTCGTGCCCGACGAGAATCCGACCGGGGACCACCGCCGAACCTTCGACGTGCCGGCCGACTGGCTCGACCCGCTCCGGTTCGAGGCAGTGGTGCTCCGGTTCGACGGCGTGGAGTCGATCTACCGGGTGTGGGTGAACGGGCGCGAGATCGGTGTCGGGGTCGGCTCCCGGCTCGCGCAGGAGTTCGACGTGTCCTCCGCACTGCATCCCGGGCTCAACACCATCGCCGTTCGTGTGCATAAGTGGTCGGCCCAGACGTTCGTCGAGGACCAGGACCAGTGGTACCTTCCCGGCATCTTCCGGGACGTGAGCCTGCAGGCGCGACCCATCGGCGGCATCGACGACGTGTGGCTGCGGACGGCGTTCGACCCGACGACGGGGAGTGGCGAGATTCTGCCAGAGGTCGTCGCCGCCGACGCGGCGTACCCGATCCGGCTGCGGGTTCCCGAGCTCGACGTCGACGTGAGCTGGCCGACGGCCGACGACGTGCGGCCCGTGCGCATCGCGGCGGTCGCACCCTGGTCAGCCGAGATCCCCCGCTTGTACGAGGCATCCGTGGCCAGCGCGACCGAGACGATCACGCTGCGCGTGGGATTCCGCACCGTGCAGATCGTCGACGGCGAGATCAGGGTCAACGGCACCCAGGTGATCTTCAACGGCGTGAACCGGCATGAGACGCACCCCGACCACGGCAGGGTGTTCGACGAGGCCTGGGTGCGCGAAGAGTTGCACCAGATGAAGCGGCACAACGTGAACGCGATCCGCACGTCGCACTATCCGCCGCATCCGCGGGTGCTCGACCTCATCGACGAGGTCGGATTCTGGGTCGTACTCGAGAACGATTACGAATCGCATGCGTTCGGCAAGGCGGAACCCGTCCAATGGGAACGGAATCCGAGCGGCGACCCGCAATGGCGCGACGCCGTCGTCGATCGGATGCGCCGCACGGTCGAGCGTGACAAGAACCATCCGAGCGTGATCATCTGGTCGCTCGGCAACGAGTCTCACACCGGCGAGAACCTCGCCGCTGCGGCCAACTGGGTACGCGCACGCGACCCGGAGCGGCCGGTGCACTACGAGGGCGACTATCAAGGCCGCTACACCGACATCTACTCCCGGATGTACACGTCCGTCGCCGACGTGCGCAGCATCTGCAGCGACGAAGACGGATCAACCCCGTGGGCCACCGACTTCGCCGAAGCGGCGAGGGTGCGAAAACGCCCCTTCCTGATGGCCGAGTACGGCCACGCGATGGGCAACGGCCCCGGCGGCCTCGCGCGCTACGAAGAACTGGTACGTGCGCGCAACGCCGACGGCAGCCGGAGGTACCCCCGATTGCACGGCGGGTTCATCTGGGAGTGGCGTGATCACGGCATCCGGCAGACGACCCCCGACGGCGAGGAGTACTTCGCCTACGGCGGCGATTTCGGCGAACGCGTGCACGACGGCAACTTCGTGCTGGACGGGCTGGTGTTCTCCGACGGCACGCCGAGCCCCGGGCTGCTCGAGTTCGCTGCCGTCGTCGCCCCGGTCGAATTCGGCACGCCAGAGGTGCACGACGACCACGTCACAGTCGGGGTGCGCGGGCACGCAGGCGTCGACATCGCGCCCGTGCAGTTCACCGGCCGTGTGGAGATCGACGGTGCGCCTGGGGAAGAGGTTCCGGTGCTGGACACGGGATCCGAGTCGCCGCTCGCTGCGGGCGAGTGCCGGTCGCTGCGCATCACGCTGCCGCAGCTCGCCGACGAGCAGGAGATCTGGGTGACGATCGATGCGCGCTACGACGCCGATCTTCCCTGGGCCGGAGCCGGACACATCGTCGCCGTCACGCAGTTCGACCTCACCCGCCAGCGCGTGCACGACCACGCCCGAGCGGAGGCGCCGCCGCCCCCGGCTGTGACCTCGCCGGCATCCGGCGCGCACCGGGCGACCCTCGGGCCCGCGTCCTTCGCCGGCGGCCGCCTGACCTCGCTGGCCGGGCTGACCACCGGGCCTGTGCGCTGCGAACTGTTCCGGGCGCCGACCGACAATGATCGCGGCGCGGGCGCCGTCGACTCCACTCGATACGACCCGATGCTCCCGGTCGACTACCGGCACGCGACCGTCGATCCCCCGCACGCCGACGTCTGGACACGGGACTACTTGCACCTGCTCGTCGGCCGCGTCGAGTCTGTGGAGGTCTTCGCAGAGGGCCTGCGGACGCGTAGCCGATGGGCGCCACCCAACTCGCGGCACGCCGTCACGCTGACCGAGACGTGGCAGCTGCACCGGGGGGAACTCTGGGTGAGGTTCGACTTCGAGCCGACCTCCGACTGGCCCTACATCTGGCCGCGGCTCGGCGTCCGCCTCGATCTCCCGCGCGAGGTGGACGGCGCACGCTGGTTCGGCACCGGCCCGGGCGAGTCCTACCCCGACACCGACCACGCGGTGCGCGTCGGACGCTTCGCCGCGGACATCGATGCGCTGAGCGTTCCCTACGCGCGACCGCAGGAAACCGGACACCGTGCCGGGCTGCGCGAGTTGACGCTCACCGCGAACGGCGTGCCTCGCGTGCGACTCGACACGCCTCCGGACCTGCAGGGCCGCTGGCCCGGGTTCACGCTCACACGTCATACCGCGCAGGAACTGGCACAGGTGCGGCATCCGTACGAGTTGCCCGCGCCGAGCGCGTCCCACCTGTACCTCGATGCCGCCCAGAACGGGATCGGGTCGCGGTCGTGCGGTCCCGACGTGTGGCCGGGCGACATGCTCAGCAGTGCGGCACGGACGATCGTGGCGCGGATCCGGGCACTGTCGTAGCGATCCGCGTCAGTCCTGCGAGGGCCCCTGGGGCGCGGTGAACACGCGTCCGAGGATGGCGCTCTTGAACTGCTGCGCGGTGAGGTCGACGTGTTCGGTCATGAGGCGGACGGCGAGCGCCGTGTCGCCGTCCGCGATCGCCGCCGCGATCGCGACGTGCTGATCCGCTGCGGCGCTGACGGATCCACCGGCGGTGCTGGCCAGCGCGATGACGCTGATCTGTTGCTGGAGGCGCTGCACGGCATCGAGGCATCCCAGCATGAAGGTGTTCGCCGCAGCCTCGCCGATTGAGCGGTGGAACACGGCATCCGCCCGGTTGAAATCCTCGAGGTCGCCGGCGGCGAGTTCCCGGGTGTGCTCGGCTGCCTCCCGGATCGCCCTCACCTGCGCCGGGGTCGCCCTGCGGGAGGCGAGATCGGTGGTACTGAGCTCGACGAAGCGACGGAACTCGAATATCTCACCCACCTGGTCGGGGTCGGCGGGCAGGAACCCGGAAATCGAGGCGCCCCAAGGCGCCTCCGGCGGCCGGGCCACATAGATGCCCCGGCCGCGCTGGACGGAAAGCCGTCCAAGCGCCGAGAGGATCTTCACCGCCTCCCGGACGATGGTCCGCGACATCCCGACGATTTCGGCGAGTGCGCTCTCGGTGGGCAGGCGCGTCCCGGGCGGCAGTTCCTGCTCGACGATGTACTCGAGGATGCGCTCTGCGGCGATCTCGTAGCCGGGACGGTAACCGGATGCCGGCGCCGGCGCGTCGAGTTCGGCCCCTGCCTCAGATGCCACGTTCACCCTCCCTGGGGGTCGCTGCGTCCGAGCCTATTACAGCAACGGCAGGGCGCCCGGCGCCGCTCGTGGAGCGGCACCGGGCGCGTCTGGGGTCGGTCACGCGGCGTCAGCCTCGCGCCACGGTGATTACGGCTTCAGCCTCTACCTGGGAGCCGGCGATCGTGCCCGTCACTGTGAACCAGCCCTCCTTCGCGACGTCATCCTCGGAGATGGGCTCCCACTCGACCGCGACGGCCTTCGTACTGCCGTCCGAGTACACGGCGTCAACCTGCGCGGGCAGCATGGGGATACTTCCGACCGTGGTGTCGACAGGGAGCGAGACGGTGTCCACGACCGTGCTGGCTTTCTGCGGGCCGTACACCTGGAACTCGACCAAGCCACTCTCCCCGCCGACTGCGACGTTGTCATACGTCTGGTTCGGATCGATGGTGAACTTCATCCAAGAGGTCGTGACCGGGCTGTCCAGCTTCACAAGGTTGTCGGGCTGCCCGTCCCACCGGATGTCCTTCACCAGCTTGCTGCCGCCTTCCCACTCAATGAGGCCCTCGCCGGCGTGATCGACGAGCGCGCCGCGATCGACGAGGTTGACCCGATCGATCTCGATCGGCGACGGGAAACGCAGCGTGATCGAGGGCTTGGCGTCCGCCTTCTTCGCGGCCCACGTCGTTGCTCGGTTGTCGTCGATCGCCATGGTGCCGACGTAGCGCGGGTCCTGATTGTTCCCGTTGGGGTCACCGGTTCGGTCGCGCACGGACGAGACGGTCACGTCCGCCAGGCCGGCGAGGTTGTCTCCCGCGGCCTTCAGCTTCGCTGCGCCCGAGCGGATGGTCACGCCGTCGAGTTCGACGACGGCTTCGACCGTCGACGTGAACGTACCGGTGATCGGTTCACCGAGCACGATCGTGTCGCTGCCAGGCACCTGCTTCAGCCGGCTGTCGCCGAACTCGTAAGAGATGTCTGCCTTCGACAGGTTCGCCATGTCGCCGGTGTTGAGCGTCCCCTCGAGCGACGCGACGACGGGAGCACCGACGCGGATTTCGTCCGCGGAGAGCTTCAGGCTCACCTCGGTGAGGAACGTCGGCAGCGAGATCCGCCCCTGGGCGTCGACGTTCACGTACAGGTAACTGCTCGCGCGGTACCCCTCGTGATCGGCTGTCGCGGTGATCTTCGACCGCCCTGCGGCGACGGCCGTGACCCTGCCGGTGGCGTCGATCGTGGCGACATCCGGGTTCTCGCTCTCGAACGACAGCTCGGACGGGTCAAGGCTGATCCCCGCGTCCTGGAATGAGCGTCCCTCGACCTCGACCTGCGCGGTCTTCGCGTCGTCGGCGACTGCTGCATCGAGGCGGATGCTGCCGAGCGCCGTCAGGTCTCGCAGCGAACCGATCCGCACCTCGAGTACGTCCACCGGGCTGCCGTTCTGGCCGCCCTCCGGGAACGACACCCGTACGTAGCGCGCCTGCACGCTGTCGTGTGCGGGATCGACGGGGTAGTCGTAGTAATTGCCCTCCTGCTCCCATCCGTACAAGGTGGTGTCGTTCTTCGGCACGGCCTTGGTGTTCCGCGACGTGGGCAGGCCTCCTCCAGACAATTCAGTCGTCTGCGTGCCCGTGGTCCACTCGGTCCCGTCCTTGCTGTACTCGATCTTGAGCTTCTGCGGCGCGTTCGTGTAAGTGACGTTGTCGGCGTTCGGCATGTGGTGATCGAAGAACACGTTCACCCGTGAAAGCTCCTGCAGCGACTTCAGGTCGTAGGTGATGCTGCCGGCCTCCCCGCCGGGGATCCGCCACCGGGACGTGTTCGCCCCGGAGGCGTCGTTGATGACGCCGTCGGAGAGGTCCTTCGCGTCTACCGCGTCGGTTGTCACCTCTGGTACCAGGCCGGCCGCGGCGTTGGCATCCGGCTGCACCGTGACGAAGTTCCGGGATGCCGTGAAAGTCTTCCCGTTCACCGTGATGTCTGCCCAGTATGCGTACATCGTGGGCTTGTCCACGGTTCCAGTGGCTCGAAGCTCGCCGTCGGCCACCGAGAACGGCACAGTGCTGGCCGGAACCTCACGGATGTCGATCTTTCCGCCGGGGACGTCCCGGCGGCCATCGACGGTCGCGTAGTGGTAGGTCACCTTCGACGACGAGACGATGTCGACGCCGCCGCCCTTCTCGGTGTACCCCGTGAAGCCGACCTCCACCCGCTCGCGCGCGTCGAGCTCCTTCCAGAATCGCGCTCCCCCGGTCGACATCTCGATGCCGGTGAGCGGCAGGTTCGGCGAGATCGCGCCGTCGCGGACGATCACCGGGTAGGTGTCCTTCTTCACCTGCGGCGCGTTCACTCCGTCGTCGTAGGTCGCTGTGACGGTGATCGTGGCGGTGCCGTCGGCACCGGCATGGATGACGCCGCTCTTCCCACTCGGACTCGCCACGCTCGGGTTGTCTGTCGTGAAGGTGAGCTTCGCCGGGGCGAGCACGTTCGTGTAGCCGTTCATGTAGCTCTCCGCCCGAAGCTTGAGCAGCTGAGGTTCCTGCTGGCTGCTGAAGACCTTGACGCTCGACAGCCGGTACTCGCGGGTGTTGTCCTTCGTGGTGACCTTGATGACCGTGTCGATCGGGTCCGTCCGCACCGAGGAGGTGTCGATGTCCACGTAGTAGCCGGCGTCCGTCTTCGCCGTGGTGAACGGAAGTGCCCTACCCTTGTTCAACCACTCGACCTTGGCGATGTCGTGGGTGAAAGGTCCAACCCTCTGCAGAGTTTCAGCGCCGTCGAGCCCGGACTTCGCGGTGCCCTTGATCTGGTTCTCGATCAGGTGCAGGTACACGTACTGATCGCGGGCCATCGCGTAGCCCCAGTCGGGTCCTTGGCCGAAGGCGATCGCCTTCTGCGGGTCCTCGAACCAGCCGGGCTTGCGCTCATAGTCGAGCGTGTAGGGCGTGGTGCCGTAGAGCGACTCACGCAGGTCGGGGCCTCCGCGGTTGTCCATCCAGGTGATGATGCCCTGTCGCATGTCCGAGAGCTGCTGCGACGAGATCGGGACCATCGAGAAGATGTTCGTGTTGTCGAGGTTGCTGCTCAGGTTGTCCATGCCGCGGGTCACCGTGATCGACGAGTCGTAGTTCATCACGTAGCCGTGGCCGTACTGGTTGATGAGCTCCTTGGTCGCCTCGCGCCAGTCGTCGCGCTCGTTGCCCTTCGCGTACTGGGTCCAGACGTCGAGCGCGGTGGTGTAGGGGTCGTTCCACTCCTCGTGCGCGACCTTGCGACCCTGCTTCAGGATGCCGTTGACCCAGCCGCCCTCGTTGTAGGGCTCGGCGTTCCAGAAGGGCCGCTCGTGCAGGGTGATGTCCTGGTCGCCGGTCTGCGCGTTCGGGTTCGCGTCGATGAGCACCCGGTCGTTGTAGTTGCGAGCCGAGCTCCAGGCGATATCCGTGTTGGAGTACGACTCGGGGCCGCCGTCGGCGAACAGGTACCACGGGTCGTAACGGGCGACGAGGTTCTGGATGTCGCTCTCGAGGATCTCGCGTCCTTCGTAGAGCGAGGAGACATAGACCCCGAACTTCATCCCGTACCGTTCCGCGGCGTCTTTGGCCTGCTGCACACGGTCTTTCACCTGCCAGGCGCCGTCGGTTGACTGCTCCAGCGCACCGTACTTGAACAGCTTGTTGCCGTCGTTCGGCGTGAGGTTGGCGTTCGGTGACGGCCAGTAGTAGACGGTGTTCTGCAGGCTCTCGGTGGAGAGCATGGTCATGCCCATCTCCTTCGCCGTGCGCGCCCACTCGTCGTAGTTGTAGTTCGGGTCGTACAGGTTGGGCATCGTGCCCGTGGTGTGCGAGAGCGCCGACATCTTGCCGTCGATGAACCAGTCGACCGGGTTCTCCTTGACGGTGATCGTGTACTTCCTTGTCGCCGTGGCGCCGTCGGCATCGGTGACTTTCACGGTGAAGGCGTAGTCCTTGCCGTTCTTGCCCTGGGCGCCGTCCTTCACGGTGCCGGTGATGCTGCCGTCAGCGGCGAGCGTCAGCCCGGGCGGAAGCTCTCCGTCCGTGACCTTCCACTCATATCCCGGTGCGCCACCGGCCGCCTGAAAGGTGAAGGCGGAGGCCTGCGGCGCGATGCCGGAGGTGTTCCGTTTTCCATCCAGTGTCGCGGTCATGGCGACGTAGGGGTTCTCGTCGTACCCGTAGGGCAGGACGTTGGCCGGGTAGTCGTTCGCAGGAACGTTCGCGTTGCGCTGCGTGAATGCGTCCTTGTCCACGTCGAGTCCACGCGTGACGATCTCGAGCTCATCCGTCGCGCTGGAGGATGCCGAGTACGTCAGTCCGGGGACGGTGTTGCCGTTCGCATCCGAGATGCGCGAGTAGAACCCGAGGAAGTTCTTGCTGGCCCCGGGGTTCTTGTGCTGAATCTGGATGACCAGTTCGTTCCAGCCAGCTTTCAGCTGCACGGCGTAGCGCGTGCCGGATTTGCTCACCCGGCCAGGGACGGAAGTCTGCGCTCCCACCTTCTCGTCGTTGGCGAACACGGAGTAGACACCGGAGCCGCCGAGCTGCCATTGCACGGTCTGTGCCGTCGGGCTGTAGACGTGCGTTGCGGCGAGCACCCACTTGTCGACGGTGGGCTGCCCCTGTTTGACGTCGAAGTAGCCCATCAGGTCGTTGTAGTCGTCGTAATTGCGGTTGAAGATCCGGTCGTCGAAGTACTGCCAGCGCGACTTCTCCGCACCGCCCGGGGCGACGACCTCATGGCCGAGAACGGCCGTGGGGGCGTCCGTCCCCTGGATCACGGGAACCGTGAACGGCCCGGAGACGAGCCACTGATTGAGATACGGTGCGGTGCCGGTCGTCTGCATGGCCAATGCGGGCTGTAGTGGCAGCAAGCACCCGGCGACCGCGGCAGCGGCGATGAGCGCGCCCCCCGTTCGCTTCCGGATTCTGCGGGATCTGGTCATGGTGATGTCCTTCTCTTCATCGAGGGGCAGATGTATCAGATTCAAGCGAACGTTCCCGCCGAGTAGACCAGATACATTGCACGATCCGCAAGACACATCGCAAGAATGCGCCTGATCAACCTGATTCATTCGCGCTGGCGCCGAGCGGCTCGACTCGTTGACAGGCCGCCCCTCCGACCGCGCACTAGGCTTCTGACGTTATGGGCAGCGATTCAGGAGAGGCGCGCACGCGGGTCACGCTGCGCGAGATCGCGGAGCACGCCGGCGTCTCGGTCGCCACTGCGTCGTATGTGCTCTCCGGCACCCAGAAGCCCGGCGCGCGGTTCTCCGACGAGACAGCGGAGCGGATCCGGCGTTCTGCCGCCGAACTTCGATACCTGCCCAATCGAATGGCGCGGTCGGTCCGGACCGGCCGCACCGGTGTCATCCAGCTCGTCCTGCACATGCTCGGCGACCCCTGGACCCAGGACATCGCGGAGACCTTCACCGCGCGGGCGCCCGAGCATGGACTTACGACCCTGATCGCATTGGACTCCGATTTCGCGGCAGCGCTCGCGCGCAGCGAGTTCGACGCGGCATTCGTCGCGGCAGCCGGCGTGTCGGAGCCCGCTCAGTGGCGCGAAGCGCTCGGCGCGTTGGCGCGCAAGGTCGCGGTGTACTCACCGACGCTGGAGCCCGACGGCTTCGACGTGATCCGGTTCGATGAGCGCCGGGCTGCGCGGCTGGCCGTCGACCACCTCATCGAGCGCCATCGGCGGGTCGCCTGCCTGGTGGGTGCAAGTGCCGCCGACGAACCGGACGGAGGCGTGCGTCGCCGGGCGTACATCGAGGCGATGACGGACGCCGGCCTCCCGATCGAGGCTGGATTCCTCATGGAGTTCGAGAAGGACGTGCTGGACACATACCGGGCGGCACGGGCACTGCTGAGCCGGCAGGATCCTCCCACAGCGGTCTTCGCCGAGGCCGACTTCGCGGCGTTCGCGACCGTGCAGACAGCTCGCGAACTCGGCCTGCGCGTGCCCGAGGATGTCGCTGTGATCGGCATCGGCGACTCCGGGCTGGCCCAGCGGTCGGGGATGAGTTCAGTCGGCGCCATGGACATGCGAGAGCGCATTGTCGACTTCGTGCTGGAGCGCGCGCTCGATGCCGCAACACCGCAGAGCCGGGTGCTCGACCTCGATCCGGTGCTGTTCTCACGGGACTCGACCCGCGCGCAGCACTGACCGGAAACAGGTCTTGACACAAACACCGGCCCTCGCCAACATGTGCTTAATCGTCTAAGCACATGTCGAGCTGGAAGCAGGCACGGGCAAAACCCCCGCCAGGCGATACCGACAGCCGGTTCATCGACGAACCGGATTCCCCAAGGAGCATCATGAAACACGATCCAAGGAAACCGATGGCGATGATCGGCGTGACCGCGCTGATCACCACGATCATGGCGCTCGGCGCAGGCGCAGGCGCCGCGCAGGCGCAACAGGCGACCGGTACGGCGCCGTTCATCAATTCGTGGCTCGTATCGGGACCATTCGACACCGCGGTCGCCGACGAGATCTACGGATGCACGGCTGCGGAGGAGACCAATCTCGCCAGGACGGCGAAGGCCACAGCGTCCTCGTCCCTCTCTCCGAACCCGGCGGCACAGGTCAACGACGGCGACATCCGTAAGCAGTGGGTTGCTGAGAACGACCTTGCGCCGACGGTCACGCTGACATGGGCGACCCCGATCTCGCTCAACGAGGTCCGGCTGGCGCAGTGGGGCGACGGCCGACACGTCAACAAGTACTACGACCTGACCTTCACGCTGGCGGACGGGTCCACGGTGACCTCGCCCCGGGTGAACAGCACGTCGAGTTCACCGTCCGCTCCCACGGTCTACACCCACCCGGAGACACTCGCCGACGTGTCGTCGATGACAATCGCGATCGATCGAGGCCTCACGCCCTACCCGACGATCACCGGGCTCTCCGAGGTCGAGGTGTACCAGCGTGCCGAGCCGTCGCCCGGCGACAAACCGATCAACCCCGCGCTCGGCGCCGCGTTCGGCGACGACGCGGAGTCGAACGACTGGGAGTACTTCGACGACCGGGTCTACAACCGCAACTACGACGACTACCAGGACCTGTACGGGTATTTCGAGGTGAAGCAGGGGGAGGATACGCGCAACAAGTTCCTCTATGCGCACACCTACGTGTACAGCCCCGAGGCCCGCAAGGCGTTCGTGAACGTGGGCGCCAGCGGCTCGTACCGGCTGTATGTGAACGACGACTGCATCACCGCTCCCAGCACGCCCGTGGAGGTGCAGAAGGACCTCACGCGCCGGGAGGTCGGCCTCAAGAAGGGGTGGAACAAGGTCCTCCTCCAGATCCAGCACACCTACACCGAGGATGTCAATGCCAACGGCGTCCCCGTGGGCAAGGACCAGAACGTCGCGTTCCTCGGCTTCTACGGGAGGGTCGGCGACCAGGACGGCAACCGCATCGACGGCATCGTAAGCTCCGTGAACGGGCCGTCCGAGGAGCTGAAGATCGACACCACCGGTCTGAAGTCCGCGGGCGAGGGCGGGAAGGGCCTTCCAGCCCAGCAACTGCCCACCGGCTACCTCGAGTGGCCATACGTCTGGAACAAGTCGGTCACGAACAAGAAGTACGGGGTCTCGGCCTCGGCGTTCCAGTTCCTCGCGAGCGGCGGGGAGCCGGGATACACCTGGAAGCTCATCGACGGCAACCTGCCCGAGGGCCTCGAGCTGAACGCGGACGGGACGATCGCCGACGGGCTCGTCAACGGGAAGGCCGACCTGGCAAGTCGCAAGGGCATCATCAGCCCCGACGCGAAGACCGGCGACTACGACTTCACTCTCCAAGTGACCGACCGCGAGGGCACGGTGGCGACGAAGGAGTTCACGCTGACGGTGAAGGATCGGCCGAATCGCAGGTTCGAAGAAGGCCGGGTCAGCGCCCTCACCCACGCAGCGCCGATGTACAGCTACTTCGTCGACCCGGGCTACTCGTTCGACCAGTGGGCCGCACGCGCCAAGGCTCAGGGTCTGTCGATGGTGTCGGTCGAGGCGTTGCAGCAGAACTACCACTGGCCTTCGAAGTTCTCCGACCCCGCAGGCGAGCGGCAGAAGTACCTCCCCAAGGGTGAGGACGGCAACGTCGTCGACGGCTTGAAGCCGATGGTCGACGCCATCCGCCGCTACGGCATGGACGTCGGCATCTACTACGCCACCGAGGGCGGCGGCCTGCAGCACTTCTCCACCGACGTGCTCGTTCAGAACGTCGAGGACCTGCTCGAGCGCTACGATCCGCGCTACCTCTACTTCGACGGTCCGCAGTCGATGCCGAACGCCAACTACGACGTGATGTACAGCGCCGTGCGCAACCACAGCGCCGACGTGGTCATCGACTCCAATGCCTGGGGCGAAGAATACGGCGACCCCGACCTCCGCACGAATGAGGCCTCCCACATCTTCTCCAACGCAAGCGCCAACCACTTGGTCAAGCGCACGCCGATGGAGCCGTGGAAGATCCTCGGTACGAGGAACCAGGACTCGCCCTACTATCCGCAGCGCGACGATTTCCGTCTGGTGGCGCAGGAAACGATCATGAACGCCGGCCGCGGTTACGTCGACAACAACGACCAGACGATCGTGGACGGACGAGGTCCGAATTGGCACTCGCCGGAGGAGATCGTCACCCGCTATCCCAAGGGTGCGCAGGAGTTCATCGACGTCCGCGAGCAGATGGGCGCTTGGTTCGCTCCGAAGCCGGGCATCAACCTTCTGGAGTCGGTCACCGGTACGACACCGTTCTTCCTCCCCGGTTACGGCTACGAAGACGATGGGGTGGGCAACTACGAGAAGTTCGCGCACCCGAACGCAACGACCGGCCCGCAATGGGGCTATGCGACAGCACGTGACAACAACATGTACCTGCACATCCTCAGCGGGCCCGACGGCAAGAAGGGCTTCGGGGCGATCCAGGACGGGAAGCTGACCATCGGCGGCCTCGAGCACGACGTCACCGCGGTCACGCACCTGAACACCGGAAAGGCGATCTCGTTCTCGCAGGACGGAGACACCGTCTCCCTCGAACTGTCCACTGTGTCTGCAGACCCCATCGACACGATCATCAAGCTCGAGACTGACAGCACCGCCCGCAAATACACCCTGACTGAGGCCACGATCGACGCCGAACCGCTCGGTGCGGGCCGGCTGAAGCTCATCGCAGGCGGGTACATGACCTACCCGGCACTGCCAGCCAAGCTCGACAAGGTGGTCTTCAGCGCCCCAGACACCCCTGTGGCGAAGGTCAACGCGAACGGTGTGGTCATCCCGCGGGAGAACGGATCGGTGAAGGTCGAGCTCGCCGTGACCTCCGGTCAGGTGACCAAGAAGGCTCAGGTCGAGGTGACCGTCAAGGACGGCGTGGCATACATCGGCGACGACCTGTCGTCGGCGGTGCTGCGGATCGGTGGCAAGGAGACATTCGGCACGTTCCCGACCGGCGCACAGCCGATGTACTCCCTCGAGGGGCGTGCCGGGCACGGACAGT
Source organism: Agromyces sp. NPDC055658 (assembly GCF_053618155.1). Taxonomy (NCBI): domain Bacteria; kingdom Bacillati; phylum Actinomycetota; class Actinomycetes; order Micrococcales; family Microbacteriaceae; genus Agromyces; species Agromyces sp. NPDC055658. Next base: position 88,522 of record NZ_JBSHHD010000002.1, read on the forward strand.
CGGTACGGCTGGATGCCGCGAAGGTCACCTGGCACGCCGGCATTGTGGACGTCAACGGCGGCACCAAGACCGAGCCGGTCGCGATCACCGAGGTGGACACGTTCGGGTTCGCGAAGGGCAGGATGACCACACCGCGGGTCGCCGAGCCGACGAAGGCCGCAGTCTGGGCCGAAGTTGTGCTGGACGGCAAGACCGTCACGAGCAACCGGGTCTTCCTCGATCTGCTGCCCACCCGCGACGTCGCAACAGCCGCCACGGTCACGACCAGTGACGCGTCGGATGACGCGGGCAACCTCACCGACGGCATCCTCATCGACGCCACCCACCTGGGTGGGTCTGGTTGGAGCACGGCCGCTGACGGCGCCTCGTGGGTGCAGTTCGATCTCGCCGCGCCGACCGAGCTCTCCAGCGTCGGCCTGGCGTTCAACGAGGTGGGACAGCGCTATGTGAACACTCCGCGCAAGCTCGTCATTCAGACCAGCATCGACGGCGAGAACTGGACGGACGCGCACTCCGCGACTGGCCCGAGCGGTGCGGTCTTCTGGGGCAACGTCAACTCCTACCCGGTGACCGGAACCGCGCAACACGTTCGGGTCGCCTTCCCCGAGGGGTCGGCCGGTACATCGCTCGACCTGCTCGAGGTGCAGATCCAGGGCGCGTACGAGTGACCGGCCGGGCGAGCAATTCGGTCCAGCCGAAACTCGGCGACGACCGACGCGTTGGAGCAACCAACGTAGAGGGAGGAGCGACCGAGACGGTGAAATAGCATCCGCCGTTGCGCGGATCGGCCCGGCGTCCCATATCTGGGGCGCCGGGCCGATGCTGTCGCTCTGCCGCGAGTCAGCCGCCGTCCGTCTGCGGGCGTACGCGGAGGTGAGTGACCCCGCCGTCCACATCGAGCGCGGTCCCGGTCGTCGATGCCGATCGAGGCGAAGCGAGGAACACGATCGAGAGCGCGACCTCTTCGGGAGTGACCATCCGCCCAGTGGCCTGCCGCGCATCGAGGGCGGCGCGCTCTGCGACGGGGTCTGCGAACCGCAGCAGCATCCGCTCGACGAATGGAGTGGAGACCGTGCCGGGGCACACGCAGTTGACGCGGATGCCCTCGCGCACGTGGTCGGTCGCCATCGCGAACGTCAGCGCGAGGGCCGCACCCTTGGAGGCGCTGTACAGGGCGCGCTGCGGGAGTCCGTTCAGGGCGGCGATCGAGCTGACGTTGACGATCGCCGCAGCGCTGGACTCGCGCAGCGACGGCAGCGCCGCCGCGGACACGCGCGCCATGCCGATCACGTTGACGTCGAGCACTCGCGCCCAGTCATCGTCGGAATTCTCCTCGACCGTGCCGACAGCACTGATGCCGGCGTTGTTCACGACGATGTCGATACCCCCGAGCTCCGCCCGCACACGACCGATCGCGGCGTCGACCGATGCGCGGTCGGTGACATCGCACGGGACGCCGAGCAGCCCTTCAGGGAGACCCTCGATCACCGGATCGAGGACGGCGACCCGCGCGCCGCGGTCGGCGAACTCGTGGGCGGTCGCCAGCCCGATTCCGCTCGCACCGCCTGTCACGATGGCGACGAGACCGTCGAACTCGTTCGCGTTCATGCCTGCCGCACCTCCTGTCGCGCCGTACCCAATCCATCGATCGACAGTTCGACCACGTCGCCCGCGCGAAGGTACGGCGTGCCCGGGAGCCCCAGTGCGACGCCGGCCGGTGTTCCCGTGTTCACGAGGTCGCCGGGGCGCAGCACCATGAACTGGCTGAGGTACCAGATCACGTGAGCGACAGGGAAGATCATGTTCGCGGTCGAGCCGTCCTGGCGGACCTGGCCGTTGACGCTCAGACGGAGCCCGAGGTCCTGTGGATCGGGCACCTCGTCCGCGGTGACGAGCACCGGTCCGAGCGGGTTGAACGTCTCGCAGCTCTTGCCCTTGTCCCATTGGCCGCCGCGTTCGAGTTGGAACTCCCGTTCCGAGACGTCATGCGAGACCGCGTAGCCCGCGACGACGGCGAGCGCGTCTTCGGGAGATCCGAGGTAGCGGGCCTCTCGGCCGATCACCACGCCGAGTTCGACCTCCCAGTCCGTCTTGGTTGAGGCTCGAGGGATGTACACGTCGTCGAAAGGTCCGACCACGGTGGACGGGTCCTTCATGAAGACCACCGGCTCGCGCGGGATCGCGGCGCCGGTCTCTTCCGCGTGGTCGCGATAGTTCAGCCCGATGCACACGACTTTGCCCGGCTGGGCGATTGGAGCACCTCTGCGCAACCCGACGGTCGAGAGGGAGGCGAGCCGTCCTTCGACAAACGCGGCACGCGCTTGATCGAGGCCGCCGCGCGCAAGGAAGTCGCCGTCGATGTCTTTCGTGATCGGCCGCAGGTCATACGCCAAATCGGCGTGCAGGATGACCGGGATCTCGTTCCCGGCATCGCCGTGTCTGGCCAGTTTCATGCACTCTCCGATCTCTTCGGGGTTTGGACCGGGTTTGCCCGGTGGTCGGACGGTGGTCAGACGAATGCCCGACGCGTGCGTGGCGGGCGATCTATGATGTGGCCATGCTGACTCCCGACGCGACCCCACGCTCGCAGTCGGCAGTGGTCATCGACCGCATCCGGGACATGATCACCGAGGGAGTGCTCGAGCCGGGGTCTCGGCTGCCGGTCGAGCGCGACCTGTGCTCGCAGTTCGGCGTGTCGCGAGGTCCCCTCCGCGAGGGCATCCGCGCGCTGGTGATTCTCGGGGTACTCGAGACCCGGCAGGGTGACGGCACCTACGTGACGAGCCTCGACGCGACCACGCTCTTCGGCCCCCTGAGTTTTCTCGCCGATCTGCAGAGTCCCGAGTCGAGCGTGCACTTGCTCGCCGTGCGACGGGTGCTCGAACCCGAAGCCGCGGCGAAGGCGGCCCTTCTCGTCAGCGACGAGGACCTTGCCGTCGCAACCGAGGTGCTCGACCGCGGTGACGCCCTGCTCTCGGGCTCTGACGTCGATCTGGAGGCGACGATCGACGTCGACACCCAGTTCCACCGCATCATCGCGCGGGCGAGCGGAAACCCCGCCTTCGCGGCGATCATCGAGGCGCTGATCGGCCGCACCGCACGCGCCCGGCTCTGGCGAGCCATCCACGACCAGGGCGCCCTCCACCGAACCCAGGAGGAGCATCGCGCGGTGCTGGAGGCATTGCGATCGCGCGACCCTGAGCGGGCTCGCCTGCGGATGCTCGTGCATGTGTTGGGTGTGGAGGACTTCATCGCCGAGCATCCGGCGACGCCAGGCGAACAGCACTCCTGAACTCACCCGAGCACGTCCGGGCGAAGCAGGCCGCGCTCGATGAGTTCGCCCCAGAATTCATCGGGAATCGGCTTGCTGTAGCGTTCGACCGAGCTGGAGACGTGATCCGCCGTGCGCGTACCGACGACGACGGATGCGACGGCCGGATGCCGCAGCGGAAACGCCACGGCGGCGTCGGGCAGCGTGATGCCGAACTCATCGCAGACGTCGGCGATCGCATTGGCTCGTCGCACGAGCTCCGCCGGTGCCGCCTGGTAGTCGTACTTCGCATCGGCCTGAGGCCGCGGCGACGCGAGCAGCCCGGAGTTGTAGACGCCGGCCGCGACCACCGAGACACCGCGCTCTACGGCGCGTGGCAGGAGGTCGTCGAGCGCCGGCTGCTCGAGCAGCGTGTACCGCCCGGCGAGCATGACCACGTCGATGTCGTGTCGGACGACGAAGCGGTCGAGCATCGCCGACTGGTTCATCCCGGCGCCGATAGCCCGTACGACGCCCTGTTCGCGCAGTTCGATCAGGGCTGGGAACGCCTCCCGCGAAGCCTGATCCTCGTGCTGGTCGGGGTCGTGGAGATAGACGATGTCCACGTGTGCGAGACCCAGCCGATCGAGGCTCGACTCGAGCGACCGGAGGATCCCATCTCGGGAGAAGTCCCACTCCCGCCGCGTCGTCGCCGGCACCACGAATCCCTCGTCGAGCCGGCCAGCGCCTGACGGGTCATGTACCAGTAGGCGGCCGACCTTCGTCGAGACGACGTACTCGTCCCGCGGGTACTCCTTCAGCGCGGAGCCCAGGCGCCGCTCCGAGAGGCCGAGACCGTAGTGGGGGGCGGTGTCGAAGTAGCGGATGCCTGCCGACCATGCCGCGTCAACGGCATCGTCGGATGCCTCGTCTGTTGATTCGCGGAAGAGGTTGCCGAACTGGGCTGCTCCCAAACCGATCTCCGTCAAGGCCAGACCGTTGGCGAGCTGTCGGGTGCGCATTCGTGCTCCTCCAGAGATCGCGGAAATCGCTCGAAACGTTATACCAATTGTGGGAGAGTGTGCAAGGATTGCGCCGTTCAATTACCTTAAGGCGCTGAATCATCAGCTGAATATGTTCCGAGTCCGAGGTCGTGCGCCCGACATGAGCGGTCAGGCAACCATCGAAGCAGGGGGCGGATCGCAGATATGGAGGGACCATGCGGGTTGGATTGCATTCGACCATCAGCGTTGGCGCGATCGATGAGTACTGCGAGCATCACGCACGCGTTCCCGCCGAATTGCGCGAACTGTTCGACCGGGTGGGCATCCACGACTGGGTCATCTGGCGATCCGGCATTCGCCTGTTCCATCTGATCGACTGCGACGACTTCGAGCAGGCGATCGCCGCGATCAACGGCGATCCGGCGAACGACCAGTGGCAATCAGATATCGGCCGGTTCGTCGATGAGTTCTTCGGGCCGGAGGGAACCCCCGCCTTCGCGCCGCTGGAGGTCGTCTGGAGTCTCGCGGATCAGCGGCGGGTGGACGGCGAAGATGATCTCCGCATCGCCCGCGCGGCCGCGCCTCGAGTGAATCGGCGTCTCCACGGGTGATGCTGTGAACGAAAGAGGCGAGGCGCAACGGTGACGTTCCTCGATACGCATGTTCACGTGTGGGATCCTGCGCGGTTCGAATATCCGTGGCTTGCGGAGGCGCCCACGTTGAACCAGTCGTTCCTACCGCACGACATCGATCGCGACGGTGGGCGCGTCGATCGTATGGTGTTCGTGCAGGCCGACTGCCGGAACGAGCAGGCACTCGAGGAGGCACGCTGGGTTGCATCCTCCAAGTGGCCTGAGCTCGTCGGCATCGTCGCAGGGGCTGACTTGAGGTCGGGCGATGCCTTGGGGTTCCACCTCGATGCACTCGATGAGGTCGGTCGGGTCGTAGGAATCCGACATGTCCTGCAGGGCGAGCCGGTTGAAGGGTTCGCGGATGCCCGGTTGCGCGCGGGCCTCTGTGAGCTCGCCGCTCGTGGGCTGACATTCGACGCATGCGTGCGACATGCCCAGCTTCCCGCACTGCGTGGGCTTCTCGCCTCAGTGCCGCCCACACTCTCCGTCGTCATCGACCACCTCGGCAATCCGCCGCTCGCTGCCGGCATCGACAGCAGCGCCGGTCGGGCCTGGGCCGAGGAGCTCCGCGCCATCGCCGAATTGCCGAATGCGTGCGTGAAACTTTCGGGTCTTGCACCTGAGGTGTGCGAGACCCGGACGTACGACCAGAACGCCGATGCCTTCCTTGAGCATGCGCTCCAAGTGTTCGGCGCGGAGCGGGCGATGCTCGGCAGCGATTGGCCGGTAAGCAGCGGTCGAGCAGGGAGCCGTGGCTTCAGCGACTGGGCCATGAGGGTTCTGCGAATTGTAGGGGATGATGCAGACTCGCGCGCCGCCGTCAAGGCACGCACGGGTGAGCGGTTCTACGAACTTTCTGTCGCATCGCAATAGTGAGACCGGTATGCCGGCAGAGATGCGCCGGCGCTGGCGCGGTGCGCGGAACGATCAGCAGCTATCGCCGGGTCGACGGGGCCGGCTGTGTCCGGTTCCGTCGCCGTCGACGCCGCAGCACGACGAGCACCGCGACCACGAGCACGATCGCTGCGAATACTGCGACGAGTACGACCGCGGTGCGCAGAATCGAGTACTCGAACTCGGTCTGCACGAGCGTGAAATCGGTGAGGCTCGGTGCGGCGGGCACGTCGGTCGTCGCAGCCCAGTCTTGCGGAGAACTCGCGAGCTCGAAGGCGAGCTGCAGCCCACACCGCGCAATTTCGCGCTTCTCCTAACCTGACGGGACGGCTCCGGCCGTACCTCAATCAGGAGTGGGAGCGAGCCTCTGCAGCACCACTGCGGACAGCGGCTTCACCGACCTGTCGGGCTCCGCATAGTGCTTCTTCGTCGTCGACGTCGAGGCGTGCCCGAGCATGTCGACTGCAGCCTGCAGGTCGAGCGCATTCGCCAATAGGGTCGCTCCGGTACGCCGGAACGCGTGCCGCGAGAAATTCAACCCCTCAAGTCCGGCCTCCTTGAGGATTTCGCGGAACGTGCGCCGTGCGTTGTGCGGTGCGAGCGGAGTTCCGTGCTTCGTGAAGAAGAGCGGGTGCTCTGCGCCCTCGCCTGCGATGAGGGCGAGCCGCCGCCGGATTACCTCGGCGGCGAACGCCGGCACCGCAACCGTGCGAACCGATTCGTGCGTCTTCGGGTGCTCCTGCCGGAACGCGCCCATTCCTGCGCGGACCACGATGGTGCCGGTGATGCTCACCCGCAGCGGATCGGCGGTCATGTCGACGTCGCACTTGCGCAACGCCAGTGTCTCGCCGATTCGAGTGGCCGTGCCGAGCATGACCTCGATGAGGTCGCGCACCTGGCCGTCGGGCTTCGGCCCTTGACGTCTTCGCCAGTCCGCCAGTCACGTGCGGCGATACGGATCGCCGCGATCTGCTCGGGAGTGAGGGCCTTCGGAGTGTGCTTCGGCGCCTTCATCCGCGAGGCCTCCTTGACCGGGTTGCGCGGGATGACCTCCTGCCGCACCGCGAACGCCATGATCATGCCGAGGAGGGTGCGGGAATGCTTCGCTCGTGCGAAGGACTTGTCTCGCTGATCCTTGAGAAACCGATCGACGCGGCTGACCGTGACCTCTCGCACGGTGAAGTGCTCGAAGTACGGAACGATGAGCGTCCGGAGTTCGCGAGCGTAGGTCTCCTTCGTGCGTCGGAGCGATCGACGTCGCGGCGGACGTCTTCGATCCACGCGTCGGCGAGCTTCGTGAACGGCGAGTCGGCGGTGAGCGTGTCGCCGTCGCCGAGTCGCATCCGCGTCGCGAGTTGCACCTTGAGCGCGGACTTCGCAGCTCCCCGGCTCGCCGCGGTCGCCAAGACCTGCCGGGTCTCGCCGTCCCAGTCGCGGAAGCGTGCGTACGCGCGGAACCGTCCGGGCCCGACCTGGTTCGTCTTGACGTCGCCGAAGGTTCCGATCGGCAGACGCGTCCGCCCGACCATCAGCACTCACCGCCCGCGATCGGATGGCACGGGGTCGTGCAACGTGTCCATCCAGCTGAGCACCTCGGAGGCCCGATACCTGATCTCGCGCCCGACAAGGATGCCGGCAGGTCCCCTGCCTGCAGCGCGCAGGTCGTAGATCGCCTGTACGTGCACGACGAGTTCGCTGGTCGTGGGGACCGGCTCGAGGCCGAGTCCGGAGAGTCGTTCGGTGTCCATGACCATAGGTGCACCAAGCCGTCCCAAGCGATTCGGGACGGCTCGAACACCTTCCCCATTGAGGCCCGCTGAACGCGGCCGTCGACGGAAAAGCGTTGAATACACGTTGAACTCGTCGAGTCCTTGCCCTTCGATAGGACAAGAAACCCCAGATCAACCCCAGATTTCTGGTAGCGAGGGCGGGACTCGAACCCGCGACACCACGGAAACGACGGGGTCTTGCTCGAGCTGCCACTCGCGATCCGGAAACCTCGGTTTTTCTCGGGATGACCCGGGATTCCTTGAGAGAACGGATGCTGTGAGTGCGATGCTACACGGACGAGCTGGGAACGTTTGGGGTCTCCTCGGACCAATATCCGTTGAGTATGCGTGCGCGCATCAGATCGTCGACATGTGCGCCCGCCCAGGCGCGCCTCACATGAAATCGGCGTCGACGAATACCTGACCTCGTGCGTGGCCCCGGTGCCGCATGCGGCTTCCGGCCCCGCCCGCGGCACGCGCCGGGGCTGGGCCGTCCGCATGGGCTGAGCGATCCCCATGAAGTGAGACGAGGTTGCTCAGGCGCCCCGAGACCTCCCCGACTCGATCGCCCGACAGCCGTCACCGCATCGTGACGCGCCTATGCGACGCCAAGCACCTCGTTGGCCAGCGGCGCAAGCGTTCTCTGCTCGGATATCGGGGCCGGGAGGTCACCGCGATCCATGCCGATCCGGTTGTGCCACCAGACCGGCATCCCCACGCCGGCGGCACCCGCAATGTCGAATTTCGAACCCGCGACGAACAGCGTTCGCGCCGGGTCGGTGCCAAGCTCGTCCAGGGCGAGCCGATAGGGCTCCGGCCGTGGCTTGTAGGCGCCGGCCCGTTCCGACGTCACGACGACCTGGAGCGGAGTCCTGAGGAGACGAGCCGCGCGGTGCCCGAGGTCTTCCGAACAGTTGGTGACCGCGCCCAGCCGGACGTGTTGACCGAGCCGGCCGAGGGTCTCTGGTGCATCAGGCCATGGCTCGAGTTCATCCCAGGTGTTGACGAGCATCTGAACCGCAGCCTGCCCGACGCCTTCCTGCTGCGCCGCTTCAGCGACGACGGCCTCGTACGGGCGGTACTCGCCTGCCCCGTAGGTGAGTTCCAGATAACGTTGGCGCCATCGCGCGCCGAGCTCCGCGCTGCCCGCCGCAGCGTTCCACAGCGACCACGAGTCGAGGAGCGCGGTCAGGAGATCGAAGAGTACGGCGTCGTACCGGGGTTTCATGAGTGGATGTCCGTTCGATCGGGCGGAGCCGCGGGAGCAATCGCCACGGCGAGCTTGGCTGCGAGGCGGGACCCGCTGTCGATCAGCCATCGGCGAGGGTCGGAGATCGCCGCTCGGGTCGACCCTGCGGATTCCGTCAACGAGATGGCCAAGGCGAACCCGTCCGTCGCGGCGACGATCCTCCCGGCGACGAGTGCCGTGGGAACGTGAGCACGGCGCGCGATGCCGAGCACTTCGGAGGGCACCTTCCCTGCCAATGACTGCCCGTCGAACTGGCCCTCTCCGGTGATGACGAAGTCAGCGTCGGTGACGGCTTCGGCGAGGCCGATCGCGTCGGCGACCACCGATGCTCCCAATTCCAGGCTGGCGCCCCAGACCATGAGCCCGTAGCCGGTACCGCCGGCGGCCCCAGCACCAGCGGAGTCGTGCGCGACACGGACGCCCGCTTCACCCAGAACGGAGACATAGTGGTCCAACGCTCGTTCGAGGATGTCGACTTCGTCCGCATCGGCACCCTTCTGCGGGCCGAAGACGGCGGCCGCTCCGTGCGGTCCGAGCAGCGGATTGGTGACGTCCGACAGCCCGATCACGCCCCTGCTCGGGACACGGGCAAGGCCTGCGAGATCGGTGGTTCGGAGCCCCATGAGCCCCCGACCGCCGAGACTGATCGGCTGGCCGTCGGCAGTGGTGAATCGTCCGCCGAGGGCCGAAAGCATGCCGGACCCGCCGTCCGTGGATGCGCTCGAGCCGAGGGCGACGAGGACCCGGGTGACCCCCGCATCAAGCGCCGTCGAAATGACCTGACCGAGTCCGAACGTATGGGCATCGAGCGGCGAAAGCGCGTCCATCAGAGTGATGCCGGAAGCACTCGCGAGCTCCACAGCCGCGGTCCCGTCGGGGAGCATGAGCCACGGCGCGTTCATCGCCCTGCCGTCTGGGCCGAAAACTCGGGCGTGCTCCCACGAGGCGCCCGGAATGGCGGTGGCGAGCGCTGCGAGAGTCCCCTCACCGCCATCCGCCATGGGTTTGAGCACGAGCTCGTCTTCCGGGCGTCGGGTCTTCCAGCCGGCCGCGATCAGCTTCGCGGCTTCGTCCGCACCGACAGTTCCCTTGAACGAGTCGGGCGCTACCACCACCTTCATCAGGCGTGCCCGACCGGCCGCACCGGTAGGGAGTACTGACGGGGAAGGGAGAACACGTGGAACCTACCCCTCGATCGCCTCGGCGATCTCGCTGCCGAGTCGAACCGTCGTGCCCCGACCTCCGAGATCCGGGGTGAGCATCGAGTCGTCGGAGATCTCGAGCACGGCTTCGATCGCGGCGACGATAGCGTCGCCTGCTTCGGGGTGGCCGAGGTGGTCGAGCATCATGGCGCCTGCCCAGATCTGGCCGATGGGGTTCGCGATGCCACGGCCGGCGATGTCGGGTGCTGACCCGTGGACCGGCTCGAAGAGGCTCGGGAAGGTGCGCTCGGGGTTGATGTTTGCGCTCGGTGCGATGCCGATCGTTCCGGTGCAGGCCGGTCCGAGGTCGGACAGGATGTCGCCGAAGAGGTTGCTCGCCACGACGACGTCGAACCAGTCGGGATGAAGGACGAAGTTCGCCGCGAGGATGTCGATGTGGTACTGATCACGGTCGATGTCGGGGTGCTCCTCGCCGACGGCTGCGAATCGTTCGTCCCAGTAAGGCATCGAGATCGTGATCCCGTTGCTCTTGGTGGCGGAGGTGATGTGCTTCTTCGGTCGACGGTCAGCGAGGTCGTATGCGTAGCGCAGCACCCGGTCGACGCCGGTGCGAGTCATGACGGTCTGCTGCATCACGACCTCACGGTCGGTTCCGTCGAAGATTCGGCCACCGATCGCGGAGTACTCCCCCTCAGTGTTCTCGCGGACGACGACGAAGTCGATGTCGCCCGGCCCGCGACCGACGAGGGGCGACTCGATGCCGGGCATCAGCCGGCAGGGCCGCAGACTGATGTACTGGTCGAAGGTGCGGCGGAACTGGATGAGGCTTCCCCACAGCGAGACGTGGTCCGGGACGACGTCGGGCCAGCCGACGGCACCGAAGAAGATGGCGTCGAATCCGCGCAACGTCTCGAACCAGTCGTCCGGCAGCATCTGCCCGTGCTGCTGCCAGTACGGTGCAGAGGCGAAGTCGAACCATTCGTACTCCAGCGGGATGCCGAAGCGCTTCGCGGCGGCGTCGAGGGCGCGGATCCCTTCGGGGACCACCTCGGTGCCGATGCCGTCGCCGGGGATCACGGCGATGCGGTGGGCGCGTTCAGTCATGGAGAGTTCCTGTCTTCGTCGGTGTGCGGAGCGGCTCGGTGGACGGGCGCGGACCTAGACGGCGGCCCGCTCCTCCGGGTAGTGGCAGGCGACGCGTTGTCCGTCGCCGAGCCCGGCGAGCGGCGGCTCGACGGCCGCGCAGAGCTCGGTCGCCTTCCAGCACCGGGTGCGGAAGCGGCATCCGGACGGCGGGTCGACCGGGCTCGGTACGTCGCCGCCGAGAACGATCCGCTGCCGACCGCGCTCGACCCTGGGGTCGGGGACCGGGATCGCGGACAGCAGCGCTTGGGTGTACGGATGCTTCGCGTGATCGAACAACTGATCCACCGGGGCTTCCTCGACGAGCTTGCCGAGGTACATCACGCCGACTCGGTCGCTGAGGTGCCTGACCACCGAGAGGTCGTGCGCGATGAAGAGGTAGCCCAGGCCGAGGTCTCGCTGGAGGTCATCGAGCAGGTTCAGCACACCGGCCTGGACGCTGACGTCGAGCGCGCTCACGGGCTCATCGAGGACGATGAGCGACGGCTCGACGGCGAGGGCCCGGGCGATGCCGATGCGCTGACGCTGACCGCCCGAGAACTCGTGCGGGAATCGGCTGCCATGCCGAGGGTCGAGCCCGACCTGCTCGAGCAGTTCGTTGATCCGGGCCGCCCGGTCGGTCCGGTGCAGTCCGTGGATCTCGAGCGGCTCGCTGAGCGTCGCACGCACCGTCTTTCGGGGGTTCAGCGACGCGTAGGGGTCTTGGAAGACGAACTGGACGCGTCGCCTCAGGCTGCGAAGCGCCGAGCCTCCGATCGACGTGATGTCCTCGCCATCGAGGGCGATGGTGCCGGCGGTGGCGGTCTGCAGGCGGGCGACGGTTCGGCCGAGTGTCGACTTCCCGCAGCCGGACTCGCCGACGAGTCCGTAGGTCCTGCCGGCAGCGACCTCCAGGCTCACGTCGGAGACCGCTTGGACGATCTCGCCGCCGCGACCGAACAGCCCACCGCCGCCGACCCGGTACTCCTTGACCAGCCCGCCGACTTCGAGTGTCGCTGTCATCGTGCCTCCACCTGCCATTCGCCGACACGCACGCATGCCGCCACATGCCCGTCGCCGACCTCGACCGCCGGTGGCACCGCGACGTCGCAGCGGCCGGCGATCGCGTACCTGCAGCGGGGCGCGAATCGGCAGCCGGGCGGCCAGGCGGTCGATACGGGCGGTTGCCCGGGGATCTGGAACAGCCGCTCGTCGCGGGAACGCCGGTCGAGGCGAGGCAACGAAGCAAGGAGGCCGGCCGTGTAGGGGTGCGCGGTCTCGTAGAAGAGCGGCTCGACCGGGGCGGACTCGACGACCCCACCGGAGTACATCACGAGGACCCGGTCGGCGCTGCCCGCGACGACGCCCAGGTCGTGGGTGATGAGCATGACGGTCGTGCCGGTCCGGGCCTGCACCTCGCGCAGGACGTCGAGGATCTGCGCCTGCACGGTGACGTCGAGGGCGGTCGTCGGCTCATCGGCGATCAGCAGATCGGGCTCGTTCGCGATGCTCATGCCGATCATCACTCGTTGGCGCATGCCGCCCGAGAACTCATGCGGGTAGCGCGCCATCCGCTGGTCCGGGGAGGGGATCCCAACCAGGGTCAGCAGCTCGATCGCGCGGGCACGGCGCGCTTCCCCGCTCATGTCGGGGCGATGCACCCGGACAGCCTCGATGAGCTGGTCACCGACGGTCATCACCGGGTTCAGGGCGGTGAGCGCGTCCTGGAACACGATCGCGATCTGCCGGCCTCGCACCTCGCGAAGCTCGTCCTCGGAGAGCCCGACCAGCTCGCGACCACGGAACCGGATCGAACCGGTCACGACGGCGGCCTTCGGCAGGATCCCCATGATCGCCATCGCGGTCATCGACTTCCCGGAGCCCGACTCCCCCACGATGCCCAGCGTCTCCCCCTCGCGCAGCACGAAGGAGACGTCCTCGACCGTGCGGGCGAGACCGGAATCGGTCGGGAAGCCGATGGAGAGGTGCTCGACCTCGAGCAGGATGTCGGTACTCACAGGTGCTTCCCTTGCGGATCGAGGGCGTCGCGCAGCCCGTCGCCGATGAAGTTGACGGCGAGCACGGTGACCAGGATGAACAGCCCCGGGAAGTAGAGGAGGTACACCTGCGGCGTGCCGACGTACCCGGCGGCCTGGCTGAGCATGGAACCCCAGCTCGTCTGCGGCGACTGCACGCCGAAGCCGAGGAAGCTGAGGGTCGACTCGGCGATGATCGCGGATGCGACGGCGAGGCTCATGCCGACGGCGACCACGCCGGCGAGATTGGGAAGGAGGTGAGCGAGGATGATCCGGAGGTTCGACGCCCCGATTCCGCGGGCGGCCTCGATGAAGTCCTTCTCCCGGAGCGAGAGCACCTGCGCCCGCACCACCCTCGCGATGTACGTCCAGCCGAGTGCGGTGAGCGCGAACACGATCGTGACCGGCGAGGGACCGAGACCTTGCACGATGACCGCGAGCAGCGCGATCGCCGGGACGATGAGGAAGAGGTCGGTGATACGCATGAGGAGCTCACCGACCCAGCCGCCGAGATAGCCGGCGACCGCGCCGAGCGTCGTGCCGACGAGCGTGGACAGCAGGGCGACGAACAGGCCGATCGCGAGGGAGATGCGTCCGGCGTAGAGGATCTCGCTCAGGAAGTCCCGTCCGAGCTCGTCGGTGCCGAGCAGGTGCTCGGCCGACGGCGCTGTCGGCCCGAGCAGCAGATCCTGTTGGCCCTGAGGGTAGGGGGCGATCCAGTCGGCGCCGAAGCACACGATCATGAGCACGAGCAGGACAATCATGCTCCCGAGCGCGAGCCGATGCTTCAGGAAGCGTTGCAGGAGCTGGCGACCCGACCCCTGTTGCACGTCCTGTTCGGCGAGGAGTTCCTCGTTCCCAGCCAATCCGGCCCCGCTCATCGCAGCCTCACTCTCGGGTCCAGTAGTGCGTAGCCGACGTCGGCCAGCAGGTTGCAGATCACGACGGCGATCGCGACGACGATCATCCACGGCAGCAGCACGAAGACGTCGCCGGCGACGAGCGAGTCGAGGAAGAGCCGCCCCATGCCCGGGATCGCGAAGATCTGTTCGGTCACGACGAGCCCGCCGATCAGCACAGCCGCGTCGAGCGCGACGACGGTCACGAAGGGGGCGAGCGAGTTGCGAACAGCGTGCCGCCAGATGATCTGTCGTCGAGGCACGCCCTTCGCGCGTGCGGTCCGCACGTAGTCGCTCGACATGGCATCGAGCATCGCTGCCCGGCCGAATCGGCTCCAGGTCGCGACCAGGGCGATCATGAGCGCCGCGACGGGGAGCACCAGGTGCCTGACGTAGTCGAGGTTGAAGCCCTCTTGCCCCGGCGAGTGCAGTCCGATGAAGTACAGCGGGGGCTCGGCGAGGCCGAACTGCTCCTTCGGCCACACCGCGAAGGTCTGGATGAGGATGAGCCCGAACCAGAAGGCGGGCATGGCGATGCCGAGGTACGCAGTGCCGGTCAGCAGGTTGTCACCGAGCGAGTAGCGCCGGACGGCGGAGTAGACGCTGACGAGGCCCGCGACGACGACCGCGACGAGCAGTCCCCAGAACGCGAGCTGGATGGTCGGCCAGAGCGCCTCGCCGATGAGCTGGAGCACTGGCGAACCGGTTCGCGAGCTCGTACCCCAGTCACCGGTGACGAAGCTCCGCAACCAGAGGAAGTACTGTTCGAGGATGGAGCGGTCGAGCCCGAGTCGCTCGATCTCGCGCGCGACCGCGGTGGGATCCTGCGCCTGCCGAAGCTTCGCGAGCGGATCGAAGGTCGAGCGAACGGCCCAGAAGAGCACGAAAGAGGCCACCAGGATCACCGGGATCGAATACAGCACTCGTCGGATGATGAAGGTGAACAACGTCGTCCTCTCCTGAGCCGTTCCGGTCCGGCGTCAGCCGGCGAGGCCCCAGGCCGCGAGGTTCCAGAACGGGCCCTCGACCGGGTTGATGCTCAGCGGACCGCCGACCTTCTGGTTCCAGAGCAGCACGTTCGGCACGGTGTCGATCGGGATCGACGGCACTTCCTCGGCGATCAGGCGGTCGGCCTCGATCGAGGCCGCGACGCGTGCGTCCTGGTCGAGCTCGTCGTCGACCTGCGCCAGCAGGCCGTCGAGCTCGGGGATGTCGGCGCGGAAGAAGTTGATCCCGGAGTAGCCGTTCGCCTCGCTCGGGATGTTCGTCGAGGTGAACGAGGCGCTGAGCGTGGGCTCCGGGAAGGTGTCCACGATCGCCCACAGGCCCGCCTGGAAGTCGCCCTCCGGTGCGATGGTGCCGAACAGGTCGGCCGGGGTGACCGACTTGATGTCCATCTCGAAACCGGCCTCCTGCAGCTGCGACTGGATGACCTGGACGGTGAGGTCGCGCCGCTTGTTGCCGGCGAGCGTCTCGAGGGTGAACGAGGCGGTCTCGCCGTCCTTCGCCCAGACGCCGTCGGCGTTCTTCTCCCACCCGTCGTCGGTCATGATCTCGTCGACCTGGTCGAGATCCTTCGTGTACTCGGCGAAGTCGTCACCGCCGAACGCGCCGACGATGGGGGTGTTGAAGCTCTGCTGGGCCGAATCGATTCCGAGCTCACCGAACAGCCGCTTCACGATCGCGTCGCGGTCGAGCGAGTACGCGATCGCTGTGCGGACCGCCTTCGAGTCGAACGGAGCGACCGAGTTGTTGAACCAGAGCGCCTCGAGGTTGCCGCTGCGCGCGTCGATCGATGAGCTGATGCCGGGCAGCCCGGCCTCGATCTGCTTCAGCGCGTCGAGCTGCGCCGATGGGTACAGGGCATCGACCTGGCCGCTCTTCAACGCCTGGAACGCGGCGGCGGTGTCGGGCAGGAACATGAAGGTGACCTTGTCGAGGTGCGGCTGCTCGCCCCAGTACTCCTCGTTCGGCACGAGCGTCACGGAGGTGCCGCGGTCCCAGGACTCGATCTTCCAGGGTCCGCCGCTGAAGTCGTACCCGTCCTTCATGATCGCTGCGCGGTCCTTCCCGTCGAGGAGGTGCGAGGGAAGGACGCC
Organism: Agromyces sp. NPDC055658; assembly: GCF_053618155.1. NCBI lineage: Bacteria > Bacillati > Actinomycetota > Actinomycetes > Micrococcales > Microbacteriaceae > Agromyces > Agromyces sp. NPDC055658. The sequence goes on from NZ_JBSHHD010000002.1 coordinate 104,639, forward strand.
GTAGACGCTGAAGAGCGAACGCCAGCCGGCGTACGAGCTGCCGAGGGTCACGATCGCGGTCTGCGGATCGGGCGTCTCGACCGACTCGATGCCGGTGTAGCCGCTCTTGTCGAAGATGTCGTCACCGTCGCGGATCTGCATTGCGGTGTAGGCGAAGTCGGCCGACGTGATGGGCGTGCCATCCGACCACACCGCCTCGGGGTTCAAGCGGTAGGTGATGACCTGCTTGTCGCCCTGCATGACGGCTTCCGGCTCCTCGCTCATGAGGTCGGACGCGACCGGGGTCCAGACGTCGTCGACGAGGCGGGTCTCGAATGCGACGGGCATCGTCGGGACCTGCATGATGTAGCTGCCCCAGATGGAGCCCGCGCAGGTGGCGATCCAGTCGGCGCAGTCGGGCTCCTGCTCGGCACCGATGACGAGCTCGCCGCCGTCCGTGACGGTGAGGTTAGGGGTGTCGGTGGGCTCGGCGCTCGTCGCTGAGCAGGCCGAGACGGAAGCGACGGCGAGCGTCGCGATGAGCACGGCGGCGGCGCGAACCGGCCGACGCCGCTGGGACTGTGAAACCTGAGACCTCTGCATTGGGGAACTCCGTGATCGTGGGGGAAGACGTCCGGTGCCACCACCGGCGAGGGCCGGTGGGTGGTTTGACTATAGGCGCATTGCGGAAGGTTAGCAATGCCCATAGTCAACGTAAGTGACTAAGTGCTATGAACGGGGCGCCGGGGCGATGTCGCGCTTGTTGCCGTCGCTCCAGCGGCGCCCCTCGAGCGCGCGCAGGGCGAGCTCAAGCATGATCCGCTGCTCCGATTCGAGCAGATCGAGACCGGTCGGCTCGTGGCCGCCGTCGAAGATTCGCAGCACGACGTCGCCGCCGCGTTCGGCCAGCTCGTCGACGAACCGTTGCACGCCGACGATCGGTGTCCTGGTGTCGAGCGCGCCTTGGTTGATCCAGGCGGATCCGCGGATCCGATCGACGTAGCTCACCGCGGAGTAACGTGCGACCGCCTCCGGCGGCACCCATGTCTGCCAGACGCCGCGGACCGCAGGATTCATCGCCGCGATCGCCGCCTCCCAGTCGGCGACCGCGACGTGCGCGAACCCGCCTGCGAAGAGCTCCGGAAGCCGGCCGAGACTCAGGAGGGTCAGATGCCCGCCGAACGACGCTCCGGTGATGAAGGTGGAGTGCGGTTGGCCGAGCCCCTGGTCGCGCAGCCAGCCGACCGCAGCGGCGATGTCCTCGATCTCGCGGTCGCCGCCCGATCCCCAGAACCCTTCGCGGAACGCCTGCCCGAATGTCACCGATCCGCGATAGTTGACGGTCGCATAGGCGAAGCCGGCATCGATCCAGGCCTGTGCCGTCGGACTGTATTCGTCCAGGAAGACGAGGTTCGGCCCGCCGTGCACCTCGAGGACCGTGCCGAGCGGTTCGCGCTCCGGCGGGAGGCCGAGCCAGACCTGCACGGGTGTGCCGTCGGCACTCGCGACCATCCGCGAGGTGAACGGCACGCCGGCCGGTGTCGCCGCCGGCGGCAATCCCGCTGTCACGTCGCCGTCGGCATCGATGAGCTCAGCATGGAGGGGCAGATCCCAGGCGGACCGGAGGGCCGTGAGCTCCCCACCGGCGCGGTACCAGGACGCCCATTGAAAGGCGTGCACGTCGGCGACATCCGGGTTGGCGAAGCTCCCGCCCGTGCGGATCACCCGGTGCTCGCCCGAATGCTCGTCGATCTCGACGAGGCGCTGAATGCCGTCCTCGACATGGGCGGCGAGGATGCGCCCGGTGGCCGGGTGCCAGTCGAGCGGGATGACTTCGCCGCGGAGATCCGGCACCGGGTAGTCGGTGCGCGCGCCGCTCACCGGGTCCCAGATCGCCGGACGTGCGTAGCCCGTCTGCTCCGTCGAGACGAGGAGGCGTTCGTCGCCGACCTCAGGTGAGAAGCGCACCGCCCGCACCGGGCCGGCGGGCATGTCGTTCAGCACCGCGACCGGCGCGCCGCTCGCGACCTCGAAGACGCTGACCGCGGCCCGGCGGACGCCCGGGTTGTGATCGGTGGTGTCCATCGAGGCGAGCCGGCCGTCGGCCGACGGCTGGCCGTACCAGGCCTCTGCCGAGGTGCGATGCACGACGGAGGCGTTCCCCCAGGGGCGGGCGGGGATCGCCAGTAGGTGGTAGCCCGCTTCGTCCACGATCGAGGCGAGCACGAGCGAGCCGTCGGCGCTGGCCTCCAGGCCGCGGAGCACGAAGGACTCGCGACCCGGGGTGAGGTCGACTCGTTGCTCGCCGTCGAGGCTCGTCGCGACGAGCGTGCCGACTTCGGAGCCTCCGCCGTCGGCGAGGTCGACGATCCATCCGCTCCCTTCGCCCGCGATGATCGCGCCGACCGCGACCGGGAAGGGCAACTCGTCGCCGGGCGCCTCGCCCGCTCTCCAGAGCCTCGCGAACGACTCGGTTCGCTGGTCCTCGACGACGAGCGCGAGGTCGGGGTCGGACTGGGCCGGGCGGATCGCAAGGGTGTGCTGCACCGCGAATCGCGCACGCATCCGCTGGTCGAGTCGATCGATCGCTTCGGTCATCCACAAGCTCCTTCGCAAGGCGGCATCCGTAATCAGCATGAATGACTATACCGTTGACTTGCAAGCAGGTGCACCATTTTGCGTCGTCAATGTCGTTGACTACGTGGAAGACTCCCGTGTTGTACGGTGGGTGCGGATCCGCACGGGGCGGAGTCGGGCTCTTCCCCGCAACCAGTTCTGATGGAGGACACGCGTGTCAACGGCGAAACCAGTGCAGGCGGCGTCGGCGAGCACGGGCCGGAAGCGACGCGCCCGTGACTCCCTGAGCAGGGACGTGATCGTCGCAGCGGCCGAGGAGATCGCGCTGCGCGAGGGACTCGATCGGCTCACCTTCCAGGCCATCGGCGAGAAGCTCAGCGCGCACCCCACCTCCATCTACCGCCACTTCCGGGACAAGGACGAGCTGATGCTGGTCCTGATCGACACCCTGCGCGCCCGCTCGTACGCCGGGGCGATGGTCGCCACCGACGACTGGGTCGCCGACATTCGCGCGCAGGCGCACCTGATCCACGACCACTACATGCGGTATCCCGAGTTCGCCCTGCAGATGGCAACCCGGCGGCCGACGGACTTCGGCTCCATGGAATTCATGATCGGCGCGCTCCGGCGGGGTGGGTACGGCCCGGAGGAGTCCGCCCTCTACGCTCGCGCCCTGGGCCAACTGGTGCGCTCGGCGACGAGCATCCAGGCGGCGATCGAGGCGCAGCCGGCGGAGATCCGCGAGGCCGACGAGGTCACCTGGGAGATGGATTACCGGAGGCTCGAGGAATCGGACCACCCCAATATCGTCTGGGCCGGGCAGAGCCTTCCCGGCATCCGCGACCCGCGGGCGTGGGAGACCGCACTCGACCTCATGATCGAGAGCATCGTCCGTCGCGCACCCGGCGACGGCGGGGCTCAAGCGACGTGATCTGCCGCGATCGCGTCGATCGTCCCGGCGATCAGAGCGATCCGCTCGAGCATCGAGGCGAGTGAGACCCACTCGTCGATCGCGTGAGCGCCCCCGCCCTTCGGCCCGAGCCCGTCGAGGGTGGACGCGCCGGCCGCGGCCGTGAAGTTGCCATCGGATGCCCCGCCGACAGCGACGTCGCACAGTTCGGACTGCCCCAGCTTCGCGGCCACCGCGCGCGCCACGGCGAGCAGCGTGCGGGAGGCGTTCGGTTCCATCGGCGGCCGGTTGATGCCGCCGTGCAGCACGACGCTCACGTCGGGCGTGTGGGCGGGAAGCGCGAGCAGCCCCTGGTGGACGCGCTCCAGCTCGGCGATCGACCATGCGCGAACGTCGATGCGGAGTTCCGCATGGTCCGGAATGGCGTTCGTGACGGTGCCCGCCCGCGCAACGGTCGGGCTGATCGTCGTGCCGAGGCTCGCGTCGGCGAGCACCGGCAGCGCCAGCACCTGATGCGCGAGCTCGGTCAGGGCATTGCGTCCACGTTCCGGTTCGAGGCCGGCGTGCGCCGCGCGGCCGTGCACCTCGACGCGGTAGATGCTGCCACCCCTTCGCGCGGTCTTCACCGCGCCGTCCAAGCTGGGCTCGAGCACGAGAACGGCGCCACACCGCTTCGCCTCGCGTTCGATGAGCGCTCTCGACGTCAGCGATCCTGTCTCCTCGTCGCTCGTCAGGAGGATCGCGACGTCCTGAGGATCCGCGACGCGCCCGAGCGCCTCCGCCATCACGACGATGCCGGCCTTCATGTCGAAGACGCCGGGTCCGGTGATTCGATCGCCGTCCACGCCGAACGGCCGCTCCGCAGCGGTGCCACACGGCCAGACGGTGTCCACGTGTCCCAGCAACAGCACGGAGGGCGACTCCCCGCCGCGCCACGACAGATGGCGCACGCCGTCGACCTCGACCACCTCTCCCGGAGCGCCGACCACGGGGGCGATCCACGAGTCGATGAGGGCGTGGGCCGCGCCGATCGCGACGGCGTCTCCCGTCGGGGTCTCGATCGAGACGAGCGACCGGAGCCGGTCGAGGGCACGCTCCTCCCCGGCGCTCACGCTGCTCCTTCGCTACCGAGGAACTGGTTCAGCGCCGCGGCGGTCTCGACCGGGGCTTCTTCGGCGAGATAGTGGTCGGCCGAGATCGCCCGGCCCTCGACTCGAGCGGCGAACCCTCGCCAGACCGACAGGACATCGAAGTTGCGGCCGACATAGCTCGCCTCGCCCCAGAGCGCGAGGACGGGCGCATCGACCACTCGACCATCAGCGCGGTCGAGACGGTCATGCTCGAGGTCGGTTCCGGCGGCGGCACGGTAGTCGGCGCAGGATGCGGCGACCGTGGCACTGTCGAAACAGCGTTCGTATTCGTCCATCACCTCAGCCGGGAACACCCCGGGCCGCAGCGCGCGGCCACGGAAGCGACTCTCGAGCCAGGCCCGCGGTTCCGAACCGATCAGCTTCTCAGGCAGCCCCCCGCCCTGGGTGAGGAAGAACCAATGGAAGTAGCTCGTGGCCATCGTTCGGTCGACATGCTCGAACATGTGCAGGGTCGGCACGATGTCCAGTACCGCGAGGGATGTCACCGCGTCAGGGGCGTCGAGCGCGAGCCGATGACCGACCCGTCCGCCACGGTCGTGCCCGACCACCGCGAACCGCTCGAAACCGAGCGACCGCATGAGCGCTAGCTGGTCGGCAGCCATGGCGCGCTTGTCGTAGACCTCACCGGCGGGCTTGGCCGAATCGCCGTAGCCCCGCAGGTCACTCGCGACGACCGTGAAGTGCTCGGCGAGCAAGGGAGCGACGAGACGCCACATCGAGCGCGTCTGCGGGTAGCCGTGCAGAAGCAGCACCGCTGGCCCATCGCCGCTCAGGGTCGCCCCCACGGAGACCGCGCCGTCGACTTCGACGTTCACCCGGTGACCTTCGAACCACACCATCGGCCGCTCCACTCAGCATCGTTGCTTGTCAATGACGTTGACTATAACACTGACTTCGCGCCATTTCGACGGCCCATGCGGCGCCGCTGCGCACCCGACTCGGGCCGGCGGGGAGGAGCTCGCCGGGGACCGCTAGAACACCGGGCGCCGAATCCTTCCGACAATGCACTGCTGCCTTGCCACGACCGGGTGTTCTCCTCGCCGCGAACGAGCCGTGCTCGCCGTCCAGATCCGCCGGGCAGGACTACCGCAACGAGATGCGGCGCAAGTGACGGCACTAGCGCCTCGAAGGTAGGCGACCGCGTCTTCCCAGCCGGTTACGGCACGACATTCGATGCCCATGGCGAGCACGGGGTAGTCGTTGCCCTGCTCGTCGAGACGGTCGCCGACGAAGAGCATGGCGTCGAGCGGGATGCCGGCCTGCTCGGCGAGCCGCGTCATGCCGTGGGCCTTGTCGATGCCGCGGTTCGTGATGTCGGCCGAGGTCGAACCGCCCGAGCGGACCTCGAGGTCGGGCTGCCGCTGCGGCGCGGAGGGCGCCGGCAACGATGCGATCGAGGAGCGGCGGAGTTCCCGCCATCGCATCGACCTCGGCGGACGGACGCTCGACGGAAAAGCGTTGAGTCCTTGCCTTTCGATAGGACAAGAAACCCCAGATCAACCCCAGATTTCTGGTAGCGAGGGCGGGACTCGAACCCGCGACACCACGGAGGCGACGGGGTCCCACTCGAGCCTTCTGCTCGCGCTCCGGAGATCTCGAGTTTTCTTGGTCTGGCCCGGGATTTCTTGAGAGAACGGATGCTACGACGGCGATGCTACTCGGATGAGCTGGGAATGTCTCGACCGTGATCGGGTGGATATTCGTTGAATAAGCGTGCGCGCATCAGATGGTGACCAGCACGCATCCGGGTTCCTTCATTCAGAAGCAACGACCCATGCCGGTAGAGCCTCGTATTCGCGAGCTTCGCCGTAGCAGACTCAACCGTGATCGCGAATCACTCGCTCACGCGAACGATCTCGGGCAGGCGCCACGTGTTGTCGAACCAGGGTTCGAGCGGTCCGTAGAGGCGCAGCACGGGCCACCAGGATTTGCCGGGCAGCGTAGGGATCCAGTTGGACTCCTTGCCCTCGGGAGCGGTCGGCGCGAACCACAGCACGTACGACCCATCGGGTTCGGCCTGGAGACCCTCGCCAAGACTTGACAGCGCCGGGTATGGCGTCGACTGCAGCAGCGACCTGGTCTGCGTGTCGTACAGGTCGAACGCCCAGAAGTTCTTCGCCGGCGGATTCGCGGGGATCGTCAGCGAGTACGTGGCGGCTCCATCGAGCAGTGCGCCGTCGGCGTCTTCAGCGGTGTAGATGTAGGCCGAGCCGGCGCCGACCTGTGCGTTCGCCATCGCCGGTGTGATCACCGTTGCCGCGTAGTGGAACAGAGTGCGTGCGTCGAGGTTGCGTGCACCGTCGTTCAGGAACTCGTAGCTGCCGCCGACGAAGGCGTTCTTCCATGACGACCCGTCCCAACGGTAGGTTTCGGGGTCGCGGGGCTTGTAGAGAATGGCGCGTGCCATGCCCGCGCCGATCCTGGCCGCGTCATCGAGAATTCCACGCAGGCGGTCGTCGGGCGCGAACGGCTTGCCGTGTGCGATACCGAGCGCGGCGAGCGTGCCCGCACGTTCGGGGTCGAGCGCTGCAGCCGGCTCTTCGGCGACGAGTTCTGCGATCTCCTCGAAGAACGAGAAGTCGTTGGAGTGCACGGTGTTGTGCACGGTGTCGGCGACGTTCACGAAGGTGGTCTCGGGGACGGCGTCGGAGTCCGTGAGCCGGTAGACGCGAGCCTGCTTGATGGCGGGCACCCCGCCCAGGGCTCGAATCACCAGGAAGTTCGTGAATGTCGGGCTCTCGTAGGTGTAGTAGCCGTCGGGCCGTTCACCGTCGTATCCCGGAGGCAGGAAGAGGTACTTGCCGCCGGCACCCTTGTCAGGGCCCGCGATGCCCATGTCGGCGACGTAGCGGAACCAGAAGTCGTCGACGACGCACAGCGACTGCGGCGGCACCTCGACGACCGTCGGCCCCCACGCCTTCAAGTCGAGGAACCCCACGCCATACGTGGTCTCGGTGTTCGGCGTGAGCCAGATGGCGCCCGAGTTGAACCTCGGGTCGGTATACCCGATCGTGTCGGGCGAGTCGACGCCGGCGACCCGCAGCCCCTTGCGGAAAGCGACGAGAGAAGCCCCGGGGATCGTGTTCAGGAACGCGTCGATACCGCGAACGAGGTCGAGCCCGTCGAAGATCGTCTGAACCGACTCGGGCTTGGGCACGCCATCGAAGAACTCGAACTCACCGAACGGTGTCGACAAACGGTCGGGGGTCGACAGATGCGACACCTCATCCGCCAACTCGTCCTTCGTCAGCCCCGCCCGTGTGGTTGGCTCGGTCGACATGCGCACTCCCCTCGCTAGTCAGGTCCGGCCATCGTGGCACCGCGGCCACGACTGCGCATCACCAAGATCGCACGAAGGCGACACCCCGCGGCGCGCTCGGTCGGGTAGTTGCGACGCGGCTATTCCGTCTGCTCAACGAACGAATTCTGATCCGGATGAAGGGCCCAGATCGGCCACTCCTCCATCTCCTGCCGTTCTTCGAGAGCGAGTCGCCGCAGGCAGTTATCGACGTCTTCCTGATTGCCGAGAAGGATCGCGCAGGACGCCTCAAGCTGGCGCTCTCGAGGCGGCCGCTCGATCAGGACCTCGCGGCGGAGATCTCGGATCTCCTGACGGTCCGCACTGCCCAGCCCCGTGGTGCGCGAGAGGATCTGCCAACGGTTAATGCGATGAATCGCCGTCGCCCCTTCCTCCTCGATGAGCCACTCGTTGAGCATGGTCGCTGCGCGGGTAAATTCATCCCTCCGCTGGTCGGAGGCGTCCGCAGCGGCGAGTAGCCTGAGTACCTCGTAGTTCGCAAGGCCGGTTGCGTGCGAGAGTTCGGCGATGAGTCTGTATGCGTCGACGACGGCCTCGAGGTGGAGATTCAGAATCTCCGGGAGTTCGGAGGGTGTGACGCCTTCGTAAACCGTCCCGGCAAACTCCTCCTGCTTTCCGTCCTGTTCGCGGTAGACCCGGACTCGGTGACGACTGTCGGGGTCGAACGGATCGACATAACACCAGGTGTCCGGGGCAGACCCGGGCGTCACGAGTAGTTTCAGGGCCCAGCGTCCGACCCGTTCGAGCACCTGGCCGGGTTGCCCATTGATCGCGTAGAGGTCTCGTTTCTTCACGAGCGATGCGTAGATGAACTTCAGCCGCTCATGCTGTGGCTCGTCGATCTCGTCGAGGAGAATCAGATTCGGATCGACGTGAAGCACGTCGAATAGTTCAAGGAGCCGGCCTAGATAGGCGCGGTGGTCACGGAGCTCGTCGAGATGAGCGTGATCGTTCACATCGAATCGAAACCTGGAACCGTTGAAGGTGAGCGGGTGCTGCTCGACGATGCTGAGATAGAAGTCAATGTCTTTCACCCGGTCCGCAAGGTTGCTGACAAGAGTGAGATTCAAGGAGTTCGTTTGGGTTTGCTCGGCAAGCCGGATATGCATCGTCAACCCGTTGGACAGCTTGAGCTCATGCCGTTCAGCGTCGAGCTGCTGCGATCGCGGATTCTCGTAAACAATCCCCCCGCACTCGACGCGAAGGTCGACCTCACGCTCAACATACGACGGAGGCAGGATCGTCAGTTCACCGTCCAATGGGAGCCTCAGCCCGTCCTCGGTTTCAATTTCTAGGGCATATTCGCCTGAGTCAGGTGAGATCACGAGCGGCGCGCTGAAATCGAGCCCCTCTACCGAGTGCACAGTCAGACTCGCCATCTTCTCGAACACTGCGGCGCTGACGTCCGAGGCATCCTTCTGCTTCTGAGTCATCAGTGCAAGGCCGACGAGGCCCTCGAGCTTCTTCGGGTCGCGTGGGACCTCCTTCAGCTGCAGTGTCGGCTTCTTCTGCTTCGCAGGAGTGGAGCGCAGGATGTGATCGATGGCGAACGGCGACAGAATCGCGTAGTACGGGTGGCGGTCTCCGTTTTCGCTGACGAAGACCACGAAGTAAAGGACAGTGCCGTGCTTACGTAGCGTGTCGAGTTCGCCTCGACTGATCGAGTATCTCGGCCTAAGCCGGCGTTTCCCAATGCTGAGGCCCTTGACCTGTACTGGCATCCGCCCGACGAAGTCCGTATTGCTCCGGGCGAGTCCACGGTACATATCAATGTGGCCGTCTGTGATCGGGGTCCTGTCGTTCGTGTCGATGACCGACTTCAAGTGCGGGCACTCGACGATCAGCCCCTCGACGGCGAGGACCGCATGCTTTTCTACGCTGGCGACCACGCCAACAATTCTGCCCGGAATCTATGATTCGAGACCCCAGCAAGCACCTTCTCGTTGTGTCGCCCGGTCGTTGCGCGGCTCGAGAACCTCGGTTGGTCTGCCCGTTGGTCAGCCGACTGTGCAGTGCCCCGGCTCGACAATCGCTTCCATCTGCCCGCCGTTGACCGTGGCCGTCAGGTCGCATTGTCCCTCGATCGAGACCGTCACCTCCCCTGACAAGACGTCCTCGACGACGACACTCTCGCCTGGCCGGAGCACTTCGTCGTAGACCACGGCGCCAGTGCCGTCCAACACCGTCACCGGGAACGCAGCCTGACCGCCGGGGTACTCCGCCGTCACGATCTCGACCCGTACGGACCCGTTCGACGGGCCGGGATCTGCGCAACCCGACATGAACAGGGCGGCCGCCACCATCGCCGCCGTGGGTGACAGAGCCCTGCTGCTCACGTTCATGCGTCGACTGGATCGATGAGGGTAGGCCCGTCCTGCCCGACCCTAGATGGTCGCACCGTGTAGACGTCGAGCTGTTCAGCGAGCCGGAGGGCGGCTTTCACGGCTTCGTCGACCAGCGCGTGGTCGCCAACAAGGGACGGGTCAAGCCACCAGCCCCAGAGGTCGCGGGAGCGGCCGTGGGAATCGGTCGCGGATGGCCCACGAGCGTCGACCAAACTGCTCGGAGTCGGCAGCTTCGCCTCGACGAACACGGGGATCGTTGACTTGGGTGGGATGCTGAATGACGGCCGCCAGTTCGAGGAATCCCCCGCGAGCGCGCCGAGCGCGGCCGCGAGCTCCGCCGGCCGCTCCTTGAGCGTGAACTGACCGCACATGAGGCGAGGGTACCTGTAAACGGTCTCTCAGGGGCTCCAAGGATTCTCAGCCGTTCACGTTTCAGGCTCCCCATTTGTCTGAAATCGGCAATGCGTCTCACTTTTCTTAGGAATGTTGCGATAGGGGTTGCTTCCCGCTTCGATCCAATTCAAGTCCCGAACGAAGGAGTGGGAAATGAAACGAATGACGTCATTACTGTTGGCGACGGCGGCAACCTCGGGGGCACTGATCCTCGGTGGTACAGCACCCGCGTTCGCCGCGGAATCGGCGCACGCGCCCGACACAGGTTCCTGCTGGGTCCAAGTCGACACCAACGAGTCTCTGTGCGTCGACGAGGGTGTCGACCTGGTCGCGGCGGTCGCGAAGGAGAAGGGCGTCAGGATCGTCGCTGAAGACGGAGCGATCATCGCCGGCAAGCCCTACAAGGCGAGCAACGTTTCCGCGTTCGACGTGGGAACACAGGCGAGCTACGTCGTTGGAATCCTCTACGACGATGTGGATTACGGCGGTGGCTCGTTCGTGATGTCCGTGACGAGCTCGGCTGGATGCACCACTGGCACGGCTTACGGGTACACGAGCCTTGTCGGCTGGGGGTGGAACGATAGGGCGTCGTCCTTCCACAGCTACATCGGGTGCAAGAGCGCCGTCTTCGAGAACACCTCATACATCGGCTCGCAATACGGCTACTACATCAACGCGTCCCGTTTCGGCGTCATGAACGATAAAGCCAGCTCCTGGCGAGTGGCTCCGTAGCGACACCAACATGGGCATGGTCACTCACGCCGGAGTGACCATGCCCTGCTTCATGATCCGAGACCGAGGCCACGGCAGAAGGAATCGGCCTCAGCACCCGGCTCAATGGGGAACACAGCGCGCACGCCGTCGAGTCGGGTACACGCTTGAAGCACCGGCACCGTGTACTTGCCCTCCTGGTCCGGGTTCCCACCGAAGACGCCCACCTGCCACGCAGCGGCGCAGAGTTCGACAGCCGACTTAGCAGTCGGCACTCCTTCGCGGACGGCGTCTGCGTCAGTGACCGTAGACATGAGCGAATCGGTCGAAGCGGACTGATAGCAGTAGACCGCAGTCTCTCGAAGCTCCGGGCTGGCCAACGCCACCCAGGCAGCTCCCATCCCCGCGAGAGCAAGCACTCCCGCAGCACCGATCGCACCGACCTTGAGACGCGTCGACCGCTTCCGGTCCCAGGTCTCGACCTTGGACAGCATGCCATCCCTCAGCTGATCGAACTCAGCTTGGGTTGGGGTGAACTTGTTCATTTCCCCTCCCTCACGTACTCGGCTATGTCGTTGCGGAGCGACTGCTTCGCCCTGCTGAGCCGGTTCCGGACTACCGCATGGGACACGTTCAGGTGGTGGGCTGCCTCCTTGTAGGTCAACCCATCGACCACGCAGAGGTGGAAGATGCGCTGATCGAGTGCAGGGAGTTGCGCCACGGCTGCTTCGAGTGTGTCCCTCAGTTCCCCACCTTCGGCAACCAACTGCGGATCCAACTTCGCCGAGGCGGCAGGGGGGAACTCGTCCTCCAGCACGTCCGTCTGGCGCCGCCTTCTTGAGCGCACCGCATTCAGGGCTAGATAGTGAACTGAGACGAGCAGCCAGGGCAACAACGAATCTCCTCGGATCTGGACCCGCTTGCGCTTCTGCCAGAGCAGCAGGAATGTGTCCTGGAGGAGCTCCTCGGCGTCGGGGCGTGAGCCTGAGGTGAGAAACGCCTTCGCGTACACCGGACCCCGGTACCTGTCGAACGCTTCAGCCAGCGCCGCCTTCTCGCCTCGCTTGAGGCGATCAAGTAGTTGCTGGTCCTCGGTCACTGCTGGGCTCCGTTCGTGTGCCGTTACTTGAGAGTGTCATCCCGAGTCCGATTCGTCTCAAACTGCACAAGATTCGCTCTGCACGCCGCACCGATCGGCACGAGTCTCAGACCTCCTTGGCGATCGCCAGCTCATCCCAGTGCGTTGTGTAGCTGGGCGACAGCTTTTCGCGTCCATCTTCCAGACGGTGCCGCCTTTCAGACCGGCCCATGCCGAAGCCAACCGCGCCGCGGCCGTGCGTGCGGTTCCATGGTCGAGCAGCTGCCCGGACTTGCACTGCTCGAACGCGGGCACGAATGGGTCGAGCATCGCGCGACTCACCTTGGGGGTCCGTGAGCACGATTCCGGCGCGCACGTACCAGGCGCCGTCGACGAGCTCGCGCTCGCGCGCGGCGTTCGCCAAGGTCGCAAGGACGACCGCGAATACGATCCCGAGCGTCTTGCTCAACGCGATTCCGACGCCTCCCCGGCAGTGGACGTGCTGGCGCACATCGGCGCGGACCCGTCGGCCGCGCTTCAGAGCCGGAGGCCAACATCCGAAAGGCCGGGCGTGACGTTCTGCCCACTGAGGTGCGCCGACCCGGTCTCTTCACTCGAGATGCGGCGTGCGGTTTCGAGTGCGGCTCGGGCGCGCACAGCGTCCGCCTTCTGGGCATCGGATGTCGGTTGCCCGATGCCGAGCGGTCGGCCGCCGATGATCCGGTAGCGGTCGCGGTAGGCGGCGACGGTGGTCGCGTGACGCCACCACGTGGCCGAGGCAGCGCCGGTTGGTGCGGCGCCGAGCGCACGCAGCCACGACTCCCCCGCTGCCGCGGCGTGCTTGGCCAAGGCTGTTGCTCGCGCCTCGATGAGAGCGGCACGCTCGCGCAGGGCGCGCTGGGACGCGGCATCCATCGGTCCGATCGCGACCGGCAACAGTCCCGCGACGAGGCGTGGCATATGTGCTGCACGTCCGGCTGCGGCATCCTGCATCAGGGCGCGCGCGACCCGCGCGTGCAGGACCGCCGCGATGTCGGCCGCGTCGTCGAACCCGCGCTCGTCGACCACCCGTTTCAGCAAGAGGGCGACGTCCGCCCCGTGTGCCTCAGCTCGTCGCAGTTCGGCGCCGAGCGGCCCGAACGCGTCCGAGCTGACCGCAGCGTCTGCCTGCTCGGTGTTCAGCCCGCTGCCTTGCACGAGCGCGACCCATCGGTCGTGTTGGGCGGCGGCGGCGATGGTCTCGTATTCCGCGGCGAGCTGCGCGATCGACCCCCACGCGTCCTGTTCGGCCGTGGTCATTTCGTGCGCGGAGAGTTCGGCTCCGACGTGTTGGAGCACGCCGGCGAGCACCGACTCGGCAGTTGCGTCTGCGTCATCGCGGGGTCGGATGCCGGTGTGTGCGATATCCGGCCTGTCGAGGGCGACGTAGGCGGTGTTCGCGTCGCGGCCGCGGGTCATCGCGACGTAGAAGTTCTCTCGGGTCATACCTTGGGCGACGACGACGTGCGCGGTATCGGTCGTCAAGCCCTGTGCGCGGTGGGCGGTCACGGCGTACCCGAGCTCGACGTGCTCGGCGGCGTAATCGGCGGGCAGCAGGGTGCTGTTCCCCCACCGGTGCCCCTGTCGGCGGACCTCGAGGGCACCGTGGCGGTGCACGGCAAGGATGGTCCAGCGGTCGCCGTTGCGCACCCATCCCCGGCCGGCACGCAACCGCCGGTCGTTGCGGCGGGTGATGATCGTGTCGCCCACCCCGGCACGGGTGCCGTCGTGCAGGGCGACCTCGCGCAGTGCATCGACGCGGCCGTCGAGGATCGCGTCGGTGCGGGCCCGTTCGTTCAACGCCGCGACCGCCTCGTTCGAGTCGCTGATCAGCACACTCACCCGGCCGGCACGGGCGTCGGCCCGCCAGCCTTCGTAGGCGGCATCCGCCATCGCGTCGCTCTCGCCGTCCTGTACCCGGTCGTGTGTGAGGTACCGGTCGATGGATGCCACGTCGCCGCGTCGCAACCCGAGCGATGCGGTCTGCTCCCAGTCGTTGGTGAAGCGGTGCACGTTGAGGAGCTCGGGTGGGTCGGGGCGGTCGTGCACGAGCATGGCGAACGCGCCACCCGCATCCACCGACTGCAACTGCGCGTAGTCCCCGACGAGCAGCACCTTCGCGCCCGTCTGCGCGGCGAGGGTGCTCACGCGGTCGAGCGCGAGGGTGCCCGCGAGGGAGGCTTCGTCGACGATCACGAGCTGGCCGGTCCTGAAGGCGTGACCGTGGATGAGGTGGTTCTGCCACCATTTCGCGAGGTTCTCGGTTGCGATGCCGAGGTCTTCGGCGAGCACGTGCGCGGCCGCGGCCGACGGGGCGAGCCCGATCACGGAGCCGCGCCCTCGTTCGGTTTCCCAGGCGCGGCGGAGGGCGCCCATCACGGTCGACTTGCCGGCGCCGGCCGGACCCACGAGCACATCGACGAGACGACCCGATCCAACGATCGCTTGCAACGCGGCGGTCTGGTCCGCGCCGAGCCTGGCGCCACCTGGCAGTCGTCGTCGGGCGCCCTCGTGCAGGGTCGCCGCCGCGATCGTCGGGCCGGTCGTGGTCGCCGCCCGTTCGCGGAGGCGTGCCTCGGCGTCGAGCAGTGTTTGGGAGGTGTAGACGGTGGAGTGCTTCGGGCGGAACACGCTGGTGCCGTCGACGCGTTGGAACACGGCCGGGCTCGTTGCGAGCTCGGGCGGCGTGATCCGCAATGACGCCCGCTCGGCCGCGTCGACGACGAGCCCGATGATGGCTTCGCGATCGGATGCTGTCGCGAATCGGTACTGCATCGTCTGGCGTGCCGCCTCGGCCACAAGGTTCCAGTGCCGCCAGGTTGCACGCTTCTCGCTCACCGCGTGCAACACCCGTGCGCCAAGCGTTGCAACGACGTCGAGCGGCACATCGTCGGCGTGCATGAGCAGTGGTGCAACGTCGACGGCTGCAACACGCGCCCACGCCGATGCATCCTTCCCAAGCACTGCGGCTGCACGGTCGCGCCACCCGTGCGTGAGTTCAGCGAGGGAGCGCACGTGCTTCTCGGGCCGCGTCGACAAGGTCGCCTGCGCGCGAAGCTTCATGATCGTTGCCCGGCTCGGGCGGTGACCGTGCGCTTCGACGTAGTCGGCGATCAGGCGATCGGTCGCTGCGTCGATGTGGCGTGAGCGCGTTGAGAACTCACCGATCAGCGGTTCAGGTACTGATGCGATCGACCATGCTGGATTGCGGTCGCGGCCACGGTCGCGCTGCTCCCAGTCGAGCCCGAGCGCACGCGTGAGCGCATCCTGGAACAGCGCCTCGTGCAGCTCCGAGAGCGCGACGACCGCAGCGTGCAACGGGCGCCCATCGAGCGAGCGCCACCTGCCATCGAGCACCGTCTGCACCTTGTTGCTCACCACCACGTGCGTGTGCAGGTGCGGATCCCCCGCACGGCTATCGAAATGATCGAACGCCGTCGCGATCAGCCCGGTCACGTCGACCTGGGCGACCGCGCCGTCACCGGCCGCGACGCCGGTGCGGGTTGCGGCGACCTCGCGCTCCATGAACGACACCACCTCCGCAACTGCTCCGTGGTGCGCCCGCACGATGATCTCCTGCGTGGTCGCATCCGCGACACCCCAGAGCACGCTCGCCGATTTCGGCACCGAGAACGTGAAATCGAACCCCGCCACCGCGCGCTTTCCGCCTCCCTCGTACTGCGGAAACGCACGACCAAGTGGATCCCCGGTGACGGGGTCGCGGCCGAAGCCGATCAGGAGCTGAAGCTGCTCCTCGGTGACCACATCACCTGCCGAGAGCACACCATCGGCAAGACCGCGAACGCCGGCGCCCATCCACCTCCCGGGCGGCGTGCCCTTGACCTCGTAGTACCGCGTCAACGGCGTCGCAAGCGACCGCTCACCATCGTCCGCGACGACCGTGCGAAGCAGATACCGGAACCCGTCCCCGGTGCTCATCACCCGCATCGACACCGTCACCCGCGCCACCCCCGATCACGCCGACAAGGTGCGCGCCCTCGAACTGCAAGAGGCGTGGCAGCATGACGGCATCGGTTGCCATCTCGGCTGGACAGTTACCGCGATAGGGGCTCGATCCAGATCCAGCCTCCTTTGACTGGCGGGCGGTGGGAGTATTGCTCGCATGGGTGAGAAGACTTCGCTGCCGTATCCGCCGCCGCCGTTCGAGGGCGTGATCGGCAAGACCTACCAGGAGTCGACCGCGGCCTGGCCGACGATCCCGACCGCCGCCGAGGGTGCGCCGAACGTCGTCGTGATCCTGCTCGACGATGTCGGGTTCGGGCAGACTTCGACGTTCGGCGGGCTCATCCCGACGCCGAATCTCGACCAGCTCGCGAGCGAGGGGCTTCGGTTCAACCGGTTCCACACGACGGCCGTGTGCGGGCCGTCGCGGGCGGCCCTGCTCACCGGCCGCAACCATCACGACGCGGGCAACGGATACCTGATGGAGTGGTCGACCGGGTTCCCGAGCTACACGACGATGATCCCGAAGACGACGGCGACGGTCGCCGAGGTGCTGAAGGACAACGGCTATTCGACCTGGTGGTTCGGCAAGAACCACAACACGCCCGACTGGGAGACGAGCGTCGCCGGCCCGTTCGACCGCTGGCCGACCGGCATGGGCTTCGAGTACTTCTACGGCTTCAACGCGGGCGAGACGCACCAGTACTACCCGGTGCTGTTCGAGAACACGACCCCGGTCGAGCCCGACAGGGGGCCCGAAGAGGGCTACCACTTCATGACCGACATGACCGACCGGGCGATCTCGCGCATGCGGTACGCGAAGTCGGTCGCGCCGAACAAGCCCTTCTTCATGTACTTCGCGCCCGGCGCCATGCACGCCCCGCACCACGTCACGAAGGAGTGGCGCGACAAGTTCGCGGGCGCGTTCGACATGGGCTGGGAGCAGTACCGCGAGCAAGTGTTCGAGAACCAGAAGCAGATGGGCATCATCCCGGCCGACACCGAGATGTCGCCCCGGCCCGACTGGGTGCAGGAGTGGGACACCCTGAGCGACGAGCAGAAGCAGGTCTACTGCGCGCTGTTCGAGAACTACGCCGGGTACTTCGCGTTCACCGACCACGAGGTCGGGCGCCTGCTCGACGCGATCAAGGACCTGCCCGACGCCGAGAACACCCTCGTCATGTACATCGTCGGCGACAACGGCGCCTCGTCGGAGGGCGGCCCCGACGGCACGCTCGACGAGATCAAGAACCTCGGTGGCATCCTGCCCACGGTCGAGGAGATCAAGGCCGGGCTCGACGCGCTCGGCGGCCCCGAGACCGAGCCGCACTATCCGATGGGGTGGGCGTGGGCGGGCAACACCCCGTTCCAGTGGGTCAAGGCGGTCGCGTCGCACCTCGGCGGCTCGCGCAACCCGATGGTCGTGAGCTGGCCGGCGAAGGTCGAGCACGACCCCGTGCCGCGCGACCCGTTCCTGCACCTCGTCGACATCGCGCCGACCTTGTACGAGGCGGCCGGCGTGACGATGCCCGACTCGGTCAACGGCATCGGTCAGCTTCCGCTCGCCGGCAAGTCGTTCCTCGCGAGCTTGACCGACGCCGCGTACGAAGGGCGCACCGAGCAGTACTTCGAGATCATGAGCAACCGCTCGATCTACGAGGACGGCTGGAAGGCGAACGCCCAGCACACGCTGCCCTGGCGGCAGGACGTCGCGCCGGGAAACTGGGACCAGGACCGCTGGGAGCTCTACCACTTGAGTGAGGACTTCGCCGAGGCGAACGACCTCGCCGATCAGATGCCCGAGAAGCTCGAGCAGATGAAGGCGAGCTTCGACGCCGCGGCCGAGAAGTACCACGTGTACCCGCTCGACGACCGGGGCGTCGGCCGCGCGCTGCTGCCGAAGCCGACCGCACCGGGTTCCGACCCGACGGCGACGCGCTTCACCTTCTACGAGGGCGCGACCCGCCTGCCCGAGACCGCGGCGCCCTCGATGAAGAACCGCAGCTGGCGGGTCGAGGCGAAGATCACGACCGACGGCACCGCGACGAGCGGCGTCGTGATGGCGCTCGGCGGCGTCGCGGGCGGCATCTCGCTTTACGTAACCGACGGCGTGCCCGCCTTCGACTACAACTACTACGGCGACCACACCACGCTGCGCGCGTCCACGCCGCTGCCCGCGGGCGACGTCGTTCTCGGGCTCGAGTTCGCCTACGACGGCGGCGGCATCGGCAAGGGGGCGGACCTGACGCTCACCGTCGACGGCGAGACCGTCGCCACGGGCCGCGCCGAGAAGACCGTGTTCGCCCGGTTCGGCGTCGACACCTTCGGCATCGGCGAAGACACCGGGCAGCCCGTGACGAACGACTACCGCCCGCCGTTCCGGTTCACCGGCCGCATCGACCGCGTCGACATCGAACTCGGCCCGCTCGAGCTCAGCCACGAGGACCACGCGACGGTCGCCCACACCGAGCTGAAGGCGGCGCAACGGCGTGAATGAGGGCGTGTGACGGGAACCGATTGGTGGCTCCCGTCGGGTCTAGGGGCACTAGTTCGAACTGCACTGACAAATTGAGCGACCGGACAACAGAAGTGCGTACGCATGCTCAGGGGAGCAGGTGCGCACCTGCTGTTCATGAAGCGCTTCCAGTGCTCAAGGATCGAAGCATGCGGCGGCGGCGCGCGGTCGCGGCAGGGAATCACGATGCACGAATCACTTCATATCGCCGGTGCCGCACCCGGTGCGGCGCCGTGTGCTCCTACGCGGTGCCGCACCGGGTGCGGCACCGCGGTTGTGAAAGCGTCCACCACTTGCAGCGAGCACGTCATTGGTGTCCACGCCCGGGCGCGAGCCGCTGCAGCACCACCGCCGCTTGCGGCTTGACGGAGGCATCGGGCTCCGCATAGTGCTTCCTCGTCGTCGACGTCGAGGCGTGCCCGAGCATGTCGGCGGCTGCCTGCAGGTCGAGCTCATTCGCTAGCAACGTCGCGCTGGTGCGTCGGAACGCGTGCGGCGAGATGTTCATGCCTTCAAGTCCCGCGTCCTTGAGGATCTCGCGGAACGTGCGCCGCGCGTTGTGCGGTGCGAGCGGGGTTCCGTGCTTCGTGAAGAAGAGCGGGTGCTCGGCGCCCTCGCCTGCGATGAGGGCGAGCCGCCGCCTGATCACCTCGGCGGCGAACGCGGGCACAGCAACCGTGCGTATTGATTCGTGGGTCTTGGGGTGCTCCTGTCGGAACGCGCCGACGCCCGTTCGAACGACGATCGTACCGGTGATGCTCACACGTGGCGGGTCGGCGGTCATGTCGACGTCGCACTTGCGCAGCGCCAGCGTCTCGCCGATTCGGGTGGCCGTGCCGAGCATGACCTCGATGAGGTCGCGCACCTGGCCGTCGGGCTTCGGCCCCTTGACATCGTCGCCGCTACGCCAGTCACGTGCGGCGATGCGGATCGCCGCGATCTGCTCGGGCGTGAGTGCCTTCGGAGTGTGCTTCGGCGCCTTCATCCGCGAAGCTTCCTTGACCGGGTTCCGTTGGATGATCTCCTGGCGCACGGCGAACGCCATGATCATGCCGAGGAGGGTGCGGGAGTGCTTCGCTCGGGCGAACGACCTGTCTCGCTGATCTTTGAGAAACCGATCGACACGGCTGACCGTGACCTCTCGCACGGTGAAGTGCTCGAAGTACGGAACGATGAGCGTCCGGAGTTCGCGGGCGTACGTCTCCTTCGTGCCGTCGGAGCGATCGAGGTCGCGGCGGACGTCTTCGATCCACGCGTCGGCGAGCTTCGTGAACGGCGAATCGGCGGTCAGCGTGTCACCGTCGCCGAGTCGCATCCGCGTCGCGAGTCGCTCCTTGAGCGCGGACTTCGCAGCGCCGCGGCTCGCCGCCGTCGCCGAGACCTGCCGGGTCTCTCCGTCCCAGTCTCTGAAGCGGGCGTACGCGCGGAATCGTCCGGGTCCGACCTGGTTGGTCTTGACGTCGCCGAAGGTTCCGATCGGCAGCCTGGGCCGGCCGGCCATCAGCGCTCACCGCCCGCGATCGGATGGCACGGGGTCGTGCAGCGCGTCCATCCAGCTGAGCACTTCGGAGACCCGGTACCTGATCTCGCGCCCGACATGGATGCCGGCAGGGCCTCTGCCTGCGGCGCGGAGGTCGTAGATCGCTTGCACGTGCACGCCGAGATACGCGGCGAGCTCGCTGGTCGTGAGGACCGGCTCAAGGCCGAGTCCGGAGAGTCGTTCGGTGTCCATGCCCGTAGGTACACCAAGTCGTCCCAAGCGACTCGGGACGGCTCGAACACCTTCCTCATGGAGGGCCGCTGAACGCGGTCGCCGGTGGAAAAGCGTTGAATACACGTTGAACTCATCGAGTCCTTGCCCTTCGATAGGACAAGAAACCCCAGATCAACCCCAGATTTCTGGTAGCGAGGGCGGGACTCGAACCCGCGACACCACGATTATGAGCCGTGTGCTCTAACCACCTGAGCTACCCCGCCGCGAGGCTTCCGGCCGAAACGCGAACGCTCGAACCGAGAACCAGAGCCCCGAGTCAGGATTGAACTGACGACCCCTTCCTTACCATGGAAGTGCTCTACCACTGAGCTATCGGGGCGTGTGCCGAGAATCGGCAACCAGACGAGGATATCACCTCTCGAGGGGTGCTTCGTACCACCGGGCGACATGACGCCGGGCATCGTCGCCGAGGCTCGGGCGCGGTGCCCGACCGCCGTCGCGCCGCGGCTCACGAGCCCGGCGCCACCACTCCCGGCAGCGCCCACACGGCGAACGACGGACCGTCGGCCGAGAGCACGACCCCGCCCTCGGATGTCTCGAGCCCCGCCATTCCGTACAGGCGAGCTGCGGCATCCGCACCGGTCACCGCGCCGGCCGCGAACGACAGCGTCGCCGCCGCGCGCGAGGCGAAGACGAGCACGGATGCCTCGGCCGATTCGCGCACGAACGCCACCGCGTCGTCGCCGACCGCGAGCCAGCGGATGCCGCCCGTCGCGAGCACCGGATGCTCGCGACGCAGTGCGATGAGCTCGCGATAGGCCGCGAGCACCGGCGCGACCTCGGGGTCGCCTTCGCTCCCCCACGGCATCGGCGTGCGCGAGGCCTCGCCGTCGACGCCGGTGAGGCCGAACTCGTCGCCCGCCCAGACCACGGGCACGCCCGGCATCGTCACCGCGAGCCCGAACGCCACCGGCGCGGTGGCGGGCCGCGCGTGCGTCGCGAAGCGCGGGGTGTCGTGCGTGTCGAGGGCGTTCATGGTGCCGAGGCGGGTGCGCCACGGATAGCCGGCGGCGAAGCGCAGGTGCGCCTCGACGAATTGGCCCCCGGTGAACGTCGGCACTCGGCCGAGCGCGAAGCCGATGCCGCCGCCGGCCGGGCTGCCCGGCTCCTGCAGCCAGCTCCAGAGGGGGCGGGTGAACGGCGCGTACGTCATCGCCCCGTGCCATGCGTCGCCCTGGAAGTCGTCGGCGCCGTCGTTCGTCGACTCGCCGATGAGCATCGTGTCGGGATCGACCTCGAGCATCGTGCGCCGGATCGCCGCGCGCACCTCGGCATTGAGGTCGACGTCGCCGAGGCGCCCGGTCATGTTCGCGACGTCGATGCGCCAGCCGTCGAGCGAGTACGGCGCCTTCAGGTACTTCGCGACGACGGAGTCGGGGCCCTCGACGAAGCGACGACGCAGCTCGCCCGACGACCAGTCGAACTTCGGCAGGCTCGGCACCCCGAGCCACGATTCGTAGCCGTGACCGCCCTCGGCCCGGTCGTCGCGGAAGTAGTAGAACTCGCGCTCAGCCGACCCGTGGTCGGCCTGCGCCGCGCGGAACCACTCGTGCGCATCGCCGGAGTGGTTCGACGTGAGGTCGCCGATGACGCGGATGCCTCGGGCATGCGCCGCCTCGACGAGCCGCACGAGCGCGTCGTCGCCGCCGAGCAGGTCGTCGACGCGGTCGAACGTCGACGCGTCGTAGCGGTGGTTCGACCGAGCCGGGAAGACCGGCGTCAGGTACAGGAGGTTCACGCCGAGCCCGGCGAGGTGGTCGAGCTTCTCTCGCACCCCGTCGAGGTCGCCGCCGAACACCTGCTTCGACCGCCCCGGCGGAACCGGGTCGAGCGCGTCGCCCCATTCGGCGGCGATCGCCCACGCGGGCAGCTCGCCCCGCTCGCTGAGCTCGTCGAAGGGCGCCCGCTGCGACTTCGCGAACCGGTCGGGGAACACCTGGTACAGCACGCTCTCGGCGACCCAGTCGGGCGCGGCGGCATGCGCGACGAGCTTGAAGTCGTCGCGGTCGCGCGTCTCGACGCCCGACAGCCCGACCTGGTTCAGCCAGTGCTGCCGCCCGTCGTCGCCGACGAGGAGCCACCGGTAGCCGTGCACCGGGTTCTCGACCTCGACCTCGGCCTCCCACCACGACCAGCCGTCGACGGCGGATGCCTCGGACACGAGCCGCGCCTCGTCGAACCGCGGCTCGCGGTTCGGGTTGGAGCGCGTGCCGACCCACGCGAGCCCGCCGATCGGCGTGCCGTCGGCGGCGACCGCGCCCTCGGGCACGCGCAGCCTGACGCGCACGGTCTCGCCGAGCGCGGGGCTCTGCGTCGAGACGTGCAGCGGCGATCCGTCGTGGTGGGGCGTCAGCATGGAGGCATCCTCTCGTAGGCCACTGTCAGAGCCGCGGAGCGCGACCCCGGCGGGGGTCGGCCGGCGCCGAGGCATCCACGATGATTCGACAGGATGAGCCGGCCGACACCGCCGTATGCGCGGGTACCGACCGGCTCATCCTGTAAGTCGTCCTCAGTCCCTACTTCACCGCGCCCGCGGTCAGCCCGCCGACGATGTACTTCTGCAGGAAGAGGAAGAGTGCCACGACCGGCAGCGCCGCCATCACTGCGCCGGCCGAGAACGCGCTCCAGTCGGCGTAGCGCGGGTTCGACACGAGCTTCGTGAGGCCCACGGCGAGCGTCTGCTTCTCGGTGTCGACGAGCAGCACGGATGCCACGACGAACTCGTTCACCGAGGCGATGAACGACAGCAGCGCGACGACCGCGAGGATGGGCGCGACGAGCCGCAGGATGATCGTGAAGAAGATGCGCGCATGGCCCGCGCCGTCGAGCTTCGCGGCCTCGTCGATCGACGCCGGCACCGTGTTGAAGAAGCCGTACATGAGGTAGGTGTTCACGCCGAGCGCGCCGCCGAGGTAGACCATGATGAGGCCCACGTGCGTGTTCAGGCCGATCGCCGGGAACAGGTCGCCGATCGACGACATCAGCAGGAAGATCGCGACGACCGCGAGCAGCTGCGGGAACATCTGCACCACGACGATCGAGATGAGCCCGAACCGGCGTCCGGTGAATCGCATGCGCGAGAACGAGTACGCGGCGAGCGCCCCGAGGAACACGGTGCACACGGCCGTGATGCCCGCGATGATGAGCGTGTTGCCGAACCAGGTCGTGAACGGCACCTGCGGGTCGGTGAGGATCCGCACGTAGCTGTCGAGCCCGATCTGCGAGAACAGCGCGTTCGAGCCGGTCAGCGTGCCGTGCGGGTTGAGCGACGACGACACCACGAACATGATCGGGAACAGCGCGAACACGACCATGATGACGCCGACGACGTGCCGCCAGCCGGTCGCCCAGAACCAGCGGCTGAAGTTGAACGGCCGCTTGGGCAGCTCGACGGGCGGACCGCCGCCGGGGCCGCCGACCGACGCGTGGGCGCGGGTCGAGGCATCCATCTCCTCCATCTCGGCGACGGCGAGCCCGACGCCGGTGGGTGCGACGACGCCAGGGCCGGGAACCGACCCGGGCTTGACCTTGCGAGCGGCCATCAGTTCAGCTCCTCGAGGCTCTTGGTGCGGCGGAAGGCGATGATCGAGATCACCGCGACGACGATGAAGATGATGATCGAGTAGGCGCTCGCGAGACCGTAGTCGCGGTTCTCGCCCGTGAACGCGACCTTGTAGACCATCGTGATCAGGATGTCGGTGAAGCCGACGGGTATCGGCGCGTTCGCGTCGCGCGGCCCGCCGTCGGTCAACATGTAGATGGTGTTGAAGTTGTTGAAGTTGAACGCGAACGACGCGATCAGCAGCGGCGCGACCGACACGAGCAGCAGCGGCAGCTTGATGAGCCGGAAGATCGCCCACGGCTTCGCACCGTCGACCGTCGCGGCCTCCTGCAGCTCCTCGGGGATCGACTGCAGCGCGCCCGTGCAGACGAGGAACATGTACGGGAACCCGAGCCACAGGTTCACGATGATGATCGACACCTTCGCGAGCGTCGGGTCGGTCAGCCACGGCACCTCTGCGCCGCCGAGCAGCACCTGGTTGATGAAGCCGAAGCTCTTGTTCATCATGCCCGCCCAGACGAGCGCCGAGAGGAACGACGGGATCGCGTACGGCAGGATCATGAGCACGCGGTAGCCCTTGCGCCCCCGCATGCGCATGTCGTTGAACGTGATCGCGAGGAACAGCCCGAGGAAGAACGTCGACGCGACCGAGATGAGCGCGAACGCGAAGGTCCACAGGGTGACGTAGACGAGCGGACCCGCGAGGCGGGTGTCGGTGACGGCTCGCACGAAGTTGTCGAAGCCGATCGTGATCTGCCAGCCGGGCAGCAGCTCGTCGCCGTTCTCGGCGGTGAACGCGCCGACCCCGGTGTCGCTGTAGACGGTGCCGGTCTCGAGGTCGGTCATGGTGCCGGCCTCGGCGTCGTACTCGAGGGTCGACGTGTAGAGGTATCCCTTCGAGCCGTCGGGCGTGCGGATCGCCCCGTCGTTCGGGTCCTCCGAGTACGGCACCGCGAGGGCCGTCACCTCGTCGGTGCGGGCCAGCACGTCGGCGAACTTCAACGAGGTCCAGCCCTCGGCCGAGACGGCGAGGTCGCCGTCGAATTCGGCGCCGGATGCCTCGTGCAGCGGCTCCTCGTTGGTGCCCACCAGGGCTTCGCCCTCGGGGTCGGTGACGAGCAGGCCGAGCTCGCCGGCCCGTTCGACGACCGTGACGCCGTACGTGGGCGAGTCGGGCACCCGCTCGAGCGACGAGGCCATGAGCGACGAGACCGCCTGCTCCTTCGAGCCGTTGTGGCCGGTGCCGTAGTTGGTGAAGGCGATGTACGCCGTGTAGCCGAGCACGAAGACCTGGAACACGACGAGGAAGATGACCCCGGGCGTCAGGTACTTCGCCGGCAGCTTCTTGCGCGAGAAGTAGATCCAGTTGACGATCACGGTGACCGCGGCGACGAGGCCGAGCACGAGCCACTGCTCGTGCATGGCGAGCACGAACACGGCGTAGAGCGCGAGCGCGTCGACGATGCCGAGCCCGACGAGCTTCACGAGCAGCACCTTGATGCCGCCGGATGCCTCGTCGGCGATGTTCGCCGCACGACGCTGCTGCTTCGTTGGCTTCGGTGGGGCGTCTTCGCGGACGTCGTCGGTCGCGGTGCTCATGATTGCCTGGTCTTTCGTGTCGCGTCTGGGATGAACGGAACCGCCGGTCGAGTAGCACCCGACGAAGGAGGACGCGCATCGAGACCACGTGAGGTGGTCTCGATGCGCTCCTTCGTCGCTACTCGACCGACGGAGTCACCGATCAGCCGGCGTCGATCGCCGCCTGCACGTCGGAGGCGAGCTTCTGCCACGTCGCGACCGGGTCGGCCCCGTTGATGATGGCGGCCTCGGCGATGCCCCAGTACTGCCACACCTGGCCCATGGCCGGGATGGCCGGCATCGGCACGGCGTCGGCGCCGACGGTCGCGAAGCCCGCGACGATCGGGTCGCTCGAGGCGGTCTCGGCGGCGGCGGTGAGCGCGGGCAGGACGTTGCCGGCCTTGAACAGCTCGAGCTGCACGTCCTCGGTGCCGATGTAGTTCACGAGGAAGTCGTTCGCGGCGACCTTGTTCTTCGACTCGGCCGAGACGAAGAAGCCCTTGACGCCGGCGAACGGCTGGGCGACCTCGCTGGTCGGGCTGGGGATCGGGTCGATCGCGACGTTGATGCCGGCGTCGACGGCCGCGCCGACGTTCCACGGGCCGGTCAGCCAGAAGGCGGCCTTGCCGGTCGTGAACGCGTCCTTCGCGATGTCGCCGTCGATGTCGGTGTTGAACGCGCCGGTGCCGTTCTTGCCCTGCGAGCCGAGCCAGGTGGCGAACTGCTCGCCGCCCGAGTTGCCGAGCTGCAGGTCGTCGGGGTTGTAGCCCTCGGCGTCGCTGCCGAACACGGGGGCGCCGAACGCGGTCTGGAAGGGGTAGAGGTGGTACGGGTTGCCCTCGGCGCCCTGCTCGACGACGAACGGCTGGGTGAGGCCGGCGGCCTTGCCCTTCGCGAGCATGTCGTCGAAGCTCGAGGCGGGCTCGGGCACGAGGTCGGCGTTGCGCAGCATCGCGAGGTTCTCGACGGCGTAGGGCAGCATGTAGACGGTGCCCTCGTAGGTCGAGGCGTCGATCGCCACCTGGAGGTAGTCGGCTGCCGAGTCGCCGAGCTCGAGCGGCGCCACGACGCCGTTCGTCGAGAGCTCGCCGAGCCAGTCGTGTGCGCCCATGACGACGTCGGGGCCCTTGCCGGTCGGAACCTGCTGGATGAAGTCGCTCTTGATGTCGGCGTTGTCCTTGCCGACGAGCTTGACCTCGATGCCGGTCTTGTCCTGGTACGCCTCGGCCGCGCCCTTCAGCGCGTCCACGCGCTCGGCGTCGACCCAGACCGTCAGCGAACCGCTCGCGCTCGACTTGTCGTCCGAACCGCTGCCGCTGCCCGCGCAACCGGCGAGTCCGAGAGCGGCGACGGCTGCGATCGCACCGGCCGCAAGCAGGCTCTTCCTGTTCACCCTCATTGGTGTGTCCTTCTCAGTGTGCGTGAGATCGGCGCCTTCGCCGGTGGCTCTGATGCCGACCGCGCCCGAAAGGCCGTTCTGCAATTGACGCTCGCGATTGCAAGCGATTACAGATATACCTTGCGTTGCGCGCATTACAAAACCGGGATGCCGCGATCGATACCAGTTCGTGATGGTTGTGCGACTCGTGTGAACTGCAAGCGTTTCCATCCGGTATGGAGATGTCGTACAGTTTCGGACATGACTTCCGAATGGTGGCGCACTGCCGCGATCTACCAGATCTACCCCCGCTCCTTCGCCGACGCGAACGGCGACGGCATGGGCGACCTGGCCGGCATCACCTCGCGCCTGGGCGCGCTCGAAGAGCTCGGCATCGACGCCATCTGGCTCTCGCCCTTCTACACCTCGCCCCAGAAGGACGCCGGCTACGACGTCGCCGACTACTGCGACGTCGACCCGCGCTTCGGCACCCTCGCCGACTTCGACGCCATGGTCGAAGCGGCGCACGCGCGAGGCATCCGCGTCATCGTCGACCTCGTGCCGAACCACTCGAGCGACCGCCACGAGTGGTTCCAGGCCGCCCTCGCCGCACCGGCCGGCAGCGCCGAGCGTGCGCGCTACCTGTTCCGCGACGGCCGCGGCCCCGGTGGCGACGAGCCGCCGAACAACTGGGAGTCGGTCTTCGGCGGCCCCGCGTGGACCCGCGTCAGCGAGGCCGACGGCACCCCCGGCCAGTGGTACCTGCACATCTTCGACTCGTCGCAGCCCGACTTCGACTGGACCAACGAAGAGGTGCGCGAGGAGTTCCGGCGCATCCTGCGGTTCTGGCTCGACCGGGGCGTCGACGGCTTCCGGGTCGACGTCGCCCACGGCATGGTCAAGGCCGACGGCCTGCCCGACTACACCCCGCCCGCCGACGGCGGCAGCATGGGCGGCGCGGGTGGCGTCGCGGCCGACGCGCCTGCGGGCGCGGTCGCCATGGCGGCGGCCGGTGCGGGCGCGGCGGGGCTGCACGACGTCGGCACGGCGCACGGCGCCGGCGCCGAGGCATCCGTCGGCGTGCCCCTCGAGCCCGAGATCTCGACCGAAGCCGACGACCTCGCCCCGTACTGGGCGCAGGAGGGCGTGCACGAGATCTTCCGCGACTGGCGCACGCTGCTCGACGAGTACCCGGGCGAGCGCATCCTCGCGGCCGAGGCGTGGGTCGACCCGCTCGCGAAGCTCGCGAACTGGGTGCGGCCCGACGAGATGCACCAGTCGTTCAACTTCGCCTACCTCGAGACGCCGTGGCAGGCCGATGCGCTGCGCCGCGTGATCGACGACTCGCTCGCCGCGTTCGGCAGCGTCGGCGCCCCCTCGACGTGGGTGCTCTCGAACCACGACGTCGTGCGCCACGCGACGCGCCTCTCGGTCACCGAGCCGAACCCGCAGGGCCACGGCCTCGGGCCGCGCTCGCGCGGCATCCCCGCCTACGCCGACGGCCTGCGCCGCGCCCGCGCCGCGACCGCGCTCATGCTCGCGCTGCCCGGCTCGGCCTACCTCTACCAGGGCGAGGAGCTCGGCCTGCCCGAGGTCATCGACCTGCCCGACGACGCCCGGCAGGACCCGACGTGGTTCCGCACCGACCACGAGCGGTACGGCCGCGACGGATGCCGCGTTCCCCTGCCGTGGTCGTCTTCGGCACCGTCGTACGGCTTCGGGCCGACGGATGCCTCGTGGCTGCCGCAGCCCGCCCAATGGGCCGCGCTCGCGCGCGACGTGCAGCAGGGCGACCCCGACTCGACGCTCTCGCTCTACCGTTCGCTGCTCGCGCTGCGTCGGGAGCACGGGCTCGCGGCCGGGTCGCTCGAGTGGGTCTCGGCCGAGGGCGGCGCTGGTACCGGTGCCGGTGTGCTCTCGTTCCGCAACGGCGACGTCGTCGTGGTCGCGAACACGGGCACGTCGCCTGTGACGCTGCCCGCGGGCGACGTGCTCGTCGCGAGCGGACCCGTCGACGAGGCATCCCGCCTGTTGCCGCCCGACACGACGGTCTGGCTGCGCGCGTAGCGGGCCGCGCCGGGCGGGCGTTCGCGGCACAGTTGCAGGATCAGCCGACCGGCACACCCGAATACGGGCCTCCTGGCCGGCTCATCCTGTAACCGGCCCAAGACTCGCCTTCGAGTGAGGGCACTGGGCGAGGCATCCTGGCCGAGTTGCAGGATCAGCCGACCGGCACACCCGCATGCCGGGCTGCCGACGGGAGAGTCCTGCAACTTCGAACTTCAGCGACCTGCGAACTGCGCGGCCGGCGGGGCGTCGTCGTACCGGTCCAACCGGCGCAGCGCAACGTCGAGACCGACGGACGGCGCGCTCCGCACGCCCCAGCGGTGCTCGCCGCGTGCGATGAGGGCGAGGATGCCGCGGCTCGTGATCTCCCATTCGTCGACGACCATGCTGTAGCTCAACCGAAGCACGACGTACCCGCGCATCGCCAGCTCGAAGTCACGTCGCCGATCGTTCTCGAACTCCTCGCGGCCGGAGTGATGCCGCGACCCGTCGACCTCGATGACGAGCCGATCGCCGACGAGGAGGTCGACTCGCCCGACGCGCGCAATCGACACCTGCGTGCGATGCGCGATGTTGCGCGCCCGCAGCAACAGTCGCACCTTCGTCTCGGTGCCCGACTCCGACCCGTCGGAACAGCGATCCAGGATGCGACGACGAGACGGGCCCGCCACCGCACGGATCTCTGCGAGCGCCACCTCGCCTCGCGCGAGCGCCGAGTCGATCGTGGCGATCACCGATGCGGTCGGTGTGCAATGCAGCATCTCGGCCAGCGCCACTTCCAGCGGATCACGCCCGCTTCGGATGGGCGGATCGGAGCGGTAGTGCACACAGACGTCGTCACGAGCCGCGTCGAGCGGAGCGGGAGGATTCGCTCGCGCCGTGGCGTTCGCCGCAGGGTCGTGCGACGCGCCGGTGGCCGACGTCGGCGACTTCAGCCGTGAGGCCGAACGATGCACGCGCACGTGCAGCACGTCGTCGGTGCCGACCTCCCAGAGCCCATGGATCTTCGCGACGGACGCGGCGGTCGCCGCGCCGCCGACGCGAACCGCCCGGACGACATCGGTCGGGGCATCCGGCACTGCATACCATCGCTGCCTGACGCGGAACACTGCCCCGTCGGCGACCGCGTCGCTCAGCTGGTCACGTCGGATGCCGGCTGCATCGAGCTCTCGCACCGGGACTGCGCCACCGCTCCGCCGTATCCAGCCGGCCACCGTTCGAGAATCGTTCCGCATCCGTCGAGTCTGCGGGCACGATGACGGGCTCGAGCGGGCGCATCCGAGACTGTGGACAACCCGGGCCGATCGAAGTTGCAGGACGATGCGGCCGACCTCGCCTGCAGAGTCGCTGCCGACCGGCTCATCCTGCAACGGCTACCGGCTGGCAGAGCCCTGTCCACCAGGTTGCAGGACATCGCGGCCGGCACCGCGTGCACAGCCTCAACCGACCGGCTCGTCCTGCAACTGCGCTCACGCGGCCCGCCCCAAGCCGGCCGAGCCTCGCCGCGACTCAGTTCGTGTTCGCGTACAGCCACTCGAGCGGGTCGACCCACTCGCCGTCCATGCCGCCGATGCGGATCTCGAAGTGCAGGTGCGGACCGGTCGACATGCCGGTGTTGCCGGTCTGCCCGATGACCTGGCCGACCTCGACGGTGTCGCCCTCTTCGACGAGGCGCGAGCCCGAGATCATGTGCGCGTAGACGCTCGTGACGGTCTGCCCGTCGATCTGGTGGTCGATCATGACGACCGTGCCGAGCGATCCGCCCTCGTCGGTCGAGTTGACGACGACGCCGTCGGCGATCGACTGGATCTCGGCGCCGTAGCCGGGGTTGAAGTCCTGCCCGTGGTGGTCGCTCGAGCAGCCGGCGCAGTCGCGGTAGCCGAAGCGGTCGCCGATGTGCACGCCGATCGCGAAGGGCCACTGGATCGTGCCCGCCGGGTTGTTCGTGAAGGTCGCCTCGGGGCGGATACCGGCAGCCTCGGCGTACTCCTCGATCGTCTGCGTCTTGTAGCCCTCGCTGTCGACGCCCTCGGCGACCACGCCGTCGGCGATCTCGACGCGCTGCCCGTCGATCGTCGTCGAGTTGGTGCTCTCGAGCGCCATCGCCTGCACCTCGGCAGGCGTCATGAGCGACATCGCCGGAACCGAGGTGGTCACCGCGAGCGCCGCCGCGAAGCCCATCGCGACGACCGGTGCGAGACGACGGCCGACACGGCGCGGTGCGCGCGTCGCGGCGGGTCGCGTCGGCGCGTTGCGTTCACCGGGCGTGGATGCCGCGGGGCCGGCGCCGCTCGCGGCACCGCGCTGCGGCGCACGCTTCGAACGACGGGCGGATGCCGCGGGGTGGACGCCCTCGGGAACCGCGCCCGAGCGATCCCGGCGACGGGAGGCCGTGGCGCCCGACGTCGACGCCGCGAGCTCGGTCGCGGCGTGCGAGTCGGCGGGCAGAAGGTCTGCCCCGGCGATGAGCGCGGCGAGGTCGTCGACGGCCGAGTCGCCGCGAGCGGCAGCCGGAGCGGGCACCGCGGTGGCCGGGATGGGTGCGGCGACCGGGGTCGACACGGCCGGCACGGCGGCGGACGTCGACGCGGCAGGCGCTGCCGCGGGAGTCGGCGCGGCGGGCGCTGCTACGGGAGCGGATGTGGCAGACACTGCCACGGAAGTCGCCGCAGGCGCCGCAGGTCGCATCGGGGCTTCGGCGGAGACGACCGGGCGAGCGGGGATGACCCGAGTCGGCTGCGCTGCGGGCGCGGCTGGTGCCGGAGCGACAGCCGGAGCGGCGCTCCCGGCCGAACGCGAGGGGGCTTGGGGCTCGGGGCTCGACAAGTCGGCGAAGAGGTCGTCGAAGGCCGGACGACGCCGTGCCGCGGCGGGAAGGGAGAGCGAGGCATCCGCCTTCGGCGCGGCCGGGGCCGACGCCGGCGCAACAGGGGCCGGCGCAACAGGGGTCGGCGCAACAGCGGCCGAGGCGGCCGTCGCAACAGGCGCAGCCGGGAACGCAGGCGCAGCAGCAGCAGCAGCAGCAGCAGCGGGGAACGCGGCCTCAGCCGGAGCCGCATACGCCCCGCCCTGCGGCGCCATCGAAGCCCGGCCGGCGGGAGCCCCGGCACCGTGCTGCGAAACCGACCCGCCGGCCGGGGCCTCGTACCGATGCGCAGCAGCCGCCTCGCGCTCGCGCAGCTCACGACGGGTCAGGGGTCGCTCGGGCCGCACAGCAGCCTGGGTGCCTGGCGAAGATCCGTCGGGCACGAGGGGGGACTCGAGCACGTTGTGGGGGCTTTCGGCGTCGGGGACGAGCGGTTTGCAGGGGAGGTACTCATCGCGACGCGAGCGCCGAGATAACAACTCGATAAAGGGTACCCGTTATCGATCGTGAACACCATGCGAACGTTCGGTATTCGTTGTTGGCGCCTCCGCTGAACGGTCGTTTCAGCCGACCGCCGCCGGCGACGAAACCGGGAGCCCGCAAGGCCGGGCGCACCCTCACCCGCGCTCGCCCGCTGCCGCGATCGCGGCCGACAGCTCCTCGAACAGCCCGGGCGCGGCGGCGACGACGAGTTCGTCGCTCTCGCTTCCGCCCCGCGGACCTCCGACGAGCGCCCCCGCCTCGCGGGCGATGAGGGCGCCGGCCGCATGGTCCCAGGGGTTGAGCCCGCGCTCGTAGAACGCGTCGAGGCGGCCCGCGGCGAGCGCGCAGAGGTCGACCGCGGCCGACCCCGCCCGCCGGATGTCGCGCACCTGCGGCAGCACGCCGAGCAGCACCTCGGCCTGCTCGCGACGCCGCTCGGCCGAGTACCCGAACCCGGTGCCCACGAGGGCCCGCCCGAGCGGTACCCCTTCGTTGACGTGCAGCGCGCGGTCGCCGAGCCGCGCTCCCCCGCCGGCGAACGCCTCGAACACCTCGCCGGTCGACGGGTTGACGACGACGCCGGCGAGCGCGCGCCAGCTCGACGGCTCGGGCGGGCCGGCCACGACGGCGACGCTCACCGCCCACCCGGGCAGGCCGTAGAGGAAGTTGACGGTGCCGTCGATCGGGTCGACGACCCAGGTGAGCCCGCTCGCGCCGATGAGCATGCTGTCTTCTTCGCCGAGGACGCCGTCGTCGGGCCGCGCCGCCGCGATACGAGACCGGATGAGCGCCTCGGTCTCGCGGTCGGTCGCCGTCACCACGTCGGTCGGCGTCGACTTCGTCGCGGCGACCTCGACGCCGGTGCGCCGGGCGGCGGCCGCGAACTCCGCGGCCTGTACGGCGATATCGCGCACGAGCGCGAGCAGCGCCGGCAGTTCGGTCGGGTCGACGGATGCCTCGCGCTCGGTCATGCCTCCCACGCTAGCCCCGCCCGCCACCGAGCACAGCGGCCGCGGCCGCGCGGCGGCCGACGGAGCAGCCGGGTGGGTGCGACCGAGTTCAGCCCGCCGCCCCCGGCTTCCGCAGGTGGACGAGCTCCACCCCGGGACGCAGCGCCTCGCGCCGGAACTCGCGGTACCCCTCGCGCTCGTACAGCCGGATGTTCGCCGCGCTCAGGTGCCCCGTGAACAGTTCGAACGACTCGGCGCCGCTCGCCGCTTCGGCCGCGCGCAGCAGCGTCGTGCCGAGACCGCGCCCCTGCTGGTCTGGCGCGACGACGAGCCGCCCGATGTGCGCGGTCGGCCCCTCGACCGTCCAGCGCACGGCCGCGACGAGCCGTCGGTCGAGGGTGACCCCCAGCGCGGGATGCCGCAGCTCGCGCCGCACCTCGTCGAGCGTCTGCGTCAGCGCGGGCAGGAACGCGTCGAGGTACAGCTGCGCCTCCGACACGTAGGCTGCGCGCTGCAGCGTGAGGAGCTCACCGGCATGGGCTTCGGTGAGGGGATGCGGTTCGACGGGATCCAGCGTGCGCACGTTCGCGATCCTATTGCCGCGCGTAGGCTCGGGTCATGGCGGTGCAGCGAATGGACCACGTCAGTGTCATCGTCGACGACCTCGAGGCCGCGACGGCGTTCTTCGGCGAGCTCGGCCTCGAACGCGAGGGCGGCGCAGCCGTCGAGGGCGACTGGGTCGACCGGGTCAACGGCATCGACGACGTGCGCGTCGACATCGTGATGATGGTCGCGCCCGACGGCGGCCGGCTCGAACTCACCCGGTTCCGCTCCCCCGAGGTGCTCACGCCCGAGCCGTCGAACGCGACGCCGAACCTGCTCGGACTGCGCAGCGTCATGTTCGAGGTCGACGACATCGATGACACCGTCGAGCGCCTGCGCGCGCACGGCGGCGAGCTCGTCGGCGAGATCGCCGAGTACGAGCGGTACTACCGCCTCTGCTACCTGCGCGGCCCGGCCGGCGTCATCGTCGCGCTCGCCGAATCGCTCGGCTGACGCGGCCCCGGCCCGCCCCCTTCGCGTGCCCGGATACGCGAAAACCCCGGTGGAAACCGGGGTTCTTGCTGGTGGCGAGTGAGGGATTCGAACCCCCGAATGCAATGCAGTCTGATTTACAGTCAGATCCCTTTGGCCGCTTGGGTAACTCGCCATCGCACCCGACCACGTTCTGCACACAACCGGGGGCCTGACAAGGATACCCGTCAGGGCCCGCTCGCGGAAATCGAAGCCCGACCGGCCCGAAGACCGCCGGAAGCCGGCCGGCGCACGACCGTGCAGCACGGCTCGGCGGGACCTACTTCGTGTCGGCCTCACCGTTCGCCGGGGCGTCGCCGGAGGGCTTCGCCGGCGCCGTGCGGCGACGGCGGGAGATGAGCAGCGCGATGGCGCCCGCGGCGATCACGGCCGCGGCGATCGCGATGAACGGTGCGACGTTCGCCCCCGACTCGGCGAGCTCGCCCGCGACCGCGGCGGGCGAGGCGGCCGGCGACGGCGAGGCGGGCGGCGACGCCGGCGGCGAGGCGGGCGGCGAGGCCGGCGGGGTCGACGGCGGGGTGACGACGACCGGCTCGACGACGATCGGCGGCGCGACCACCTCGGCCTCGGTGCCGTCGACGGTCACCGGCGCGGGCGGGGTGAACCCCGCCGGCGGCACGACGATGATGGTGTAGCTGTCGTCCTGCGGCAGGTCGACCGTGTACGTGCCGTCGTCCTCGACGGGCACCTGCAGCTCTTCACCGGTGACGTCGAGCACGGGTTCGCCGGAGGCATCCTCGATCTCGACGACGGTGCCGGCGGGCGGCGGTGCGCCCTCCTCGAGCTCGACGGTGCCGGTGATGGTCGTCTTCGCCGCGGCGGCGGCGATCCAGAGCTGGTACGAGGGCGAGCCGTTGACCGCGCCGTAGAGCAGCTCGACGCGACGCACCGACGAGTCTGGACGGAAGCCGAGGTACGCGCCCGACGTGTCGTCGAAGTTGCCGACGACCGTCCCGGGCACGAAGGCGATGCCGTAGTCGTCGATGTTCGCCGACTCGTCCCAACGGGGAATGTCGGTGAACGGGCCGGGCCCGGCGCAGGTGCTCGGCTTCGGCGACCCGGCGGCGCAGTAGTTGCCGGGCGTCATCGCGCCGAGCGCCGAGACCGGCAGCGGCGCTCCGGTGTCGTCGAACGCGGTCACGAACACCCAGTCGGCGTCGACGTCGCCGAGCACGAAGCCCCAGTCGTCGCCACGGTCGGCGCCGAGGTCGACGACGGTGCGCGACGGCGGCGGGTTGCCGACCGACGGCGGGGTGGGCGCGAGCGCCCCCGACTTCGGACGGATCGTGAGGTAGGGCTGCAGCCGGCTCGACCCGTACTCGGTGCCGAAGTCGGTCGACGCGTTGAGGAACGCGCTCGCCCCCGACGCCTCGGCCAGTGAGATGCTGTCGCTCGTGAGCGTGATCGGCCCGCCGAACCCCGTCGATGCGGGCAGCGTGCCCGTCGCCGTGAAGGCGTTGGCCGAGCCGCCGACGGTCCAGTCGGCGTAGGCACCGATCTCGGTCGCCGGGTCGACCGCCGCAGCCGGCGCAGCCGCGCCCGCCGCAACGCCCGCCAATGTCAGTGCGATGACCCCGACCGCCCCTGCGAGCGATGTCCCCCGATTCGCCATGCCCGCCATGCTCGCACACGCGCGCGGGCGACGCCAGCGCATCGCGGCCTGCGCCGGCATCGTTCAGACGGTGGATGCCTCGTGGCCGACGCCCCGCCGCGCCCCGATGCCGCTCAGTTCGAGGGCCGCCACCACGGCGCCTCTGCCGTGTCGCCCTGGTCGCGGCGGGTGCCGTCGGCGCGGATGGGCGCCGTGCCGCTCGCGTCGCCGCCACCGCTCGGCGCGGTCGACAACCAGCCCCGGTGCTCGCCGTTCACGACGGGCACGGGCTGTGTGCGCGCCTCGCCGTCGTCGAACGGGCGCGGTTCGCGTTCGTCGACGCGGCCCTGCTCGCCGGAATCGCCCTGCTGCGGCATCCCGGTCATGAGCGCCGACGCCGCGCCGCCGCGCCCGCCGCCCCGGAGGCCGGCCCGCTGGATGACGCGCTGGATCGTGAGCCCGCGCTGGTCCGGCGATCCGACGAAGCGGATCTCGCGCAGCCCCTGGTCCTGCGCGGCCGACTCGAAGATGAAGTGGCCGTAGTTGAGCACGCGACCGATGATCGGCTTGTGCACCGAGATGTCGAGGATTCGGGTGAGCGGCATCGTCGCGATGCGCTGCGAGAGGATGCCGTGCACCCGGAACACGCGCATGTTCGTCACCACGAAGCGGTCCATGCGGCGGCCGAGGATGCGCCGGCCGCCGTCGAGCACGAGGAAGAGCGCTCCGAAGATCGGGATGAAGTACGCCGGCGAGGGCAGCACCGTGAGCAGCAGCAGCACGGGGATCGCCGCCGCCACCTCGAGCGCGGCCGCGACGTTCGCCGCCCAGTGCTTGGTGACCTCGTCGACGATCACCTCGCCCTCATCGGCGATGAGGTGCCGCTCGACGTGCGGATCGAAGAAGCCCATGCGCGCTCCGTGCTAGGAGACGAGCGACATGAAGAACGTGCCGATCGAGCCGACGGCGTTGAACACGGCGTCGACGGCGCCCTGCACCGCGGTGGCCGCGTCCTCGGGGCGCGTGATCAGGTAGAACGCGGCGAAGACCACGACGAGGCCGAGGAGTATGCGCTTGACCAACTTCATGGTTTCTGCGTTTCCCTTCATGTTCGTGCGATGGCATGCCGCCACCCCACGAGCCAGCCCTGACCCGGCATTCTTACCGCATGGATGCCTCGGGCCGGGGGCGGCGCGCCGCACGGCGCCCGGGTCGGGGCCGGTCGCCGACCTCCCTCGCCCGATAGGATTTCTCATGACGACGGGCTCGGCGGGGCCGGAGAATGAGGGGCCATGGCCGGCATCGAAGAGGTCGCGAAGCTCGCGGGAGTGTCGACCGCGACCGTGTCGCGCGCGCTCAGCGGCCGCGGCCACGTGTCGGCCGCGTCGAAGGCGAAGGTGCTCGACGCCGCCGCGCGGCTCGGCTACGTCGTGTCGTCGAACGCCTCGTCGCTCGCGTCGGGCCGGACGCGCAACATCGGCGTCGTCATCCCGTTCTTGAACCGCTGGTTCTTCTCGTCGGTGCTCGAGGGCGCGCAGCAGGCGCTGCTGCGGCACGGCTACGACCTCACGCTCTACAACCTCTCGGGCGACGGGCAGGAGCGCGCGAGCGTGTTCGAGCACTTCCTGCTGCGACAGCGGGTCGACGCGGTCATCGCGGTGTCGCTCGAGCTCACCGAGCCCGAAGTGGCCCGGCTGCACGAGCTCGGCAAGCCGCTCGTCGGCGTCGGCGGGCCGATCCCCGGCGTGCGCACGCTCACGATCGACGACGTCGCGGTCGCCCGCCTCGCGACCGAGCACCTCATCGGCCTCGGCCACCGGCGCATCGCGCACATCGGCGGCGACCTCGAGTTCGACGTCGACTTCCACCTCCCGACGAACCGGCGCCTCGGCTACGAGGGGGCGCTGCGCGACGCGGGCGTCGAGCCCGACGGGCGCCTGTTCGCGCCGGCCGACTTCACCATTCGCGGCGGGTACCACGCGACGAAGCAGTTGCTCGGCGCCCCGCACGACCGGCCGACCGCGATCTTCGCGGCCTCCGACGAGATGGCGATCGGCTCGATCCTCGCCGCGCGCGACCTCGGCCTCGTCGTGCCGCGCGACGTGTCGGTCGTCGGCATCGACGACCACGACCTCGCCGACTTCTTCGGGCTGACGACGGTCGCGCAGTTCCCACGGTTGCAGGGCGAGCACGCCGCCGAGATCCTCATGGACGAGCTCGAGCCCGCGACCGGCGACACCCCCGCACCGGCGGCGACGCCGCTGCCGTACGAGCTGCGCGTGCGCTCGTCGACGGCGCGGCCGCCCGAGTAGCGTTCCGCCGGGCCTCGGTCACTCGACCGCGTCGCCCCCGCTCATGACGGCACGTGCGCACGGAGGTAGGCGGCCTGGTCGTCGGGGATCGTGGGAACCGGGACCGTCACGTCGGAGCCGCGCCACGCCGACGGGTTGACGCTGAGCGCCGAGTCGATGAGCGAGCGCGAGACGACCTCGTGGCGCGTGAAGCGGATACCGCCGAACGCGTTGAGCTCGAAGTCGCCGACGAACTCCCAGTCGCCGTTGCCGACCGGGTCGAACGCGCCCTCGTAGTGGTAGCTCAGCGGCCACGATCGAGGGTCGGTGCCGGTCGGGATCCGGTTCACGGCCGTGATGACCATGCTCGCCGAGGAGTGCGACCAGTCGCTCGTCTCCGACAGGTCGCGCGAGACGATCGGCGTCGACATCTCGCCGTAGTCGTTGCCCTCCCACGAGACGGTGAGCGTGGCGTGGGCGGTGCCGACCCTGATCTGCGGGAACCGGAACAGCTCGCGCGTGAACGCGTGCTTCGGTCGCATCGCGCCCGGCATCTGCAGCCGCGCCTCGGGGGTCAGCAGCCGCTGCTGCTTGTCGTAGCTCACCGAGAGCGTGCCGCCGGGGAACGCGTTGACCTGGGTCTGCACGATCGACGCCGCGGCGAGGCCCACCTGGATCGCCTCGGCGGCGGTCAGCAGCGCGGCCGGGTTCTGCTGGTAGGCGTACTCGCGCACCTCGCGCGAGGCCGGCACCGCGAGGGCGACCGCCCCCGTGAACAGCTCGGACTCGGCGCGCCGGCGCTCGGCGAGCGCCGCGCTGTCGACGACGCCCTGGGGGCTGCGCACCCGCACCCACTTGGCGATCTCGACGGGCACCTCGTCGAGACGCCCGTCCTCCAGCAGGCGCAGCACCGCCGAACGGCTGAAGGCGTGCGAGCCGATGCCGCACGCGAAGCTCACGATGGCGTCGACCTGGTGCTGTGCGAGAGGGTGCGCGATCTTCAGCGAGATGAAGTCCTCGGCCGAGGCGATCCGCCGGGCCAGTTCCGCATCGCCTGCGTCGCCGGGCGGCAGCAACGGGCGCTCCCAGCGGGTGACGAACGCCCGGCCGGCCGGCGACACCGCGCGGGCGACCGACAGCGACCCCGACCATCGGCTCCCGGCTCGGGCGGCGGGCCGGCGGCGGTCGCCGGTCGGTGCCGGCAGCACCGTGGTCATGAGCATCGACTGAGCCGAAGCCGTCGGCGCGGGAAGCGTGTCGGTCGAGACGGTCAGCGCGCCGGCGCCGACGACCTCGGGTCGGCTGTCGCGAACGAAGTCCCACTCGGCGAAGTCGACCTGGCCGGCCAGCAGCGACGCCGGGAACGGCAGGGCGGCGATCAGGCCGCGCACGATGCCGTTCATGCTGGCGATCGCGCTGCGATAGGCGCCGGTCGCGGCGGCCTCGAAGGTGGCGCCGCCCTTCCACGCCGTCCAGAAGAAGTGCGTCGTCGGCTCGGGCAGGTAGTTGTTCGCGTGCGTGCCGACGCTCGTGCGGGCGCCGACGTGCAGCCAGGCGCCGTTGAGGCTCGAGCCGACGCAGTTCATCATGTAGACGCTGCGCAGGTTGAGCGGTCCGCCGAACTCGGTGCGCAGCGAGCGGACCCGCTCGGCGTCGACGCGGCCCTCCGCATCGATGTAGCGGCCCTCGTTGCCGTGCGTCAGGATCAGCAGGTCGACGACGCGGCCCGCTCGCGTGGCGTCGAAGAGCGTCGATCGGAGCTCGGCGAACGTCGCCGTGGAGTCGCGCAGCACCGTGACCTCGCCGTAGACGTCGGGCTTGGCCGCGCCGAACTGCTGCACGGCGAGTTCGGCCGACTCGATCAGGGTGTCGGTGGCGCGGCGCAGGCCGTCTTCGACGGCGGCGACGAGCCGGGCCCGCATCGCATCTGAGAGCACGGTGTCGGCGCCGGGCACGGCGCGGATCACGCGGTCGACCAGGTCGGGGATGCCGAGGTCGATGCCGCCGTTCTCGATGAGCACGACGAGCTGGCGGTCGGCGGCGCTCTGGGCGCGCGCCCAGCCGACACCGGGACGCCGTCCCGGTGCGGCGGCGAATGCGGTTGGCATGATCGTTCCTTCCGGCTGCGTCAGGCTCGGCGCAGGTGGCCGCCGCCGACGAGTTCGGCGATGAGCTGGTCGAGTTGCGCGGTGATGAGGTCGGCGGCCGCGTTGCTGAGCACGGTCGAGCCCGGCGTCGTGTACGTCTGCAACGCCGTGCGCAGGACGGTGAGCCCGGCCGAGGTCGGTTCGGGCGTGAAGCGCCAGACCCGGTCGACGAGCGCGCCGAGGTCGGCTCCGGAGGCGAGGATCGCGGGATCGCGCAGGTCGGCGACCGACTGCGCGACGGCCTGCTTCATCACCGCGAGCGTCGACGACTCGAGCGCCTCGTCGCCGTGCAGGCGCCACGGGACCGCCCCGGCGTTGTTGCCGACCATCACACCGGTGCTGTTGAGATGGTCGTGCAGTGCCTTGACCGCGACGTTGGCGATCTTCTCCGGTTCCTGCTCGGCGGCGCGCTGCAGCAGCGTCGCGAACCGCGACGCGCTGTTGATGTTGGCGTGCCAGCCGACACCGCCGATGCCGATGGTCGGGTCGGCCTGCTCGAGCTCGCTGAACCGGCGGGCGACCTCGCCGGTGAATGCGCGGTTCGCGACGCGGGTGAAGAACGCCTGCCCGGCGGCGTTGAGGCTGCTGCCGTGGTAGAACTCGCGCCGGAACGCGTCGATCACGACCTCCTTGTTGACGAGGTGACCCGATGCGAACGCGTCGGTCAGGAAGTGGTCGGCGAACGCGTTGACGATGAGGGCGCTCTCGAGGGTCGGCGTACCGCTCGGGTTCGCGAGATGCAGCCGCTGCGACTCACGCAGGGCCTGCTGGTGCAGTTCGGCGTAGCGCGCCCGGTTGTCGCCGTGCGCCTGCGGGAAGCTCACCTCGATGACCGAGGGCGGCGCGAAGTGCGTGTAGTTCGTCGCCGCGAGGCGCAGGTAGCGCCCGCCCGTCGCCGTCGACCAGTCGGTCTCGGTCACTGGGTCGTTCCCGGTGCTCGTGCGGTAGTGCGCCGCGCTGCGTCGGATGTGGCCGCGCAGCGCGGTGAGCTCGCGCTCGGAGGCGCCGAGCAGGTCGGCGGGGTTCTCGAAGAAGTCGGGCATCGCGACGAGGTCGCCGTACGTGAAGTCGACGTTCGCGATGCGCAGCGGCACCGTGCCGACGTCGTCGCCGGAGCGCACGTGCTCCCCCGTGTCGAAGAACGGCCGGCTGAGGTCGGGGCCGGCGAGGCGGCCGACGTCGCCGAGCCGCACCGACGCGCCGCGATCGGTGGCCGCGCCGAGCGCGCCCCACACCGGGGTCGCCTGCGCCGGCGCTGCGGGAGCGGCCGCGCGCGTGTCGTCGATCGCGGAGAGGTCCTCGATGAACTCGCGCTGTCCGGCATGCACGGGCCCGGCCGCGGCCTGCGCGCGTCGTGCGGCGGCGGTGCCGGGCGCGGGCGCACCACGTCGCGACGCCTCCTCGTCGAAGCGGTCGAACCGGCGCTGCAGCTCGACGCTGCCGAGGTCGAAGCTGTTCGCGTAGGCCATGCTCTCGGCGATGCGGTCGAAGATCGCCTGCTCGTTCTTGGCCGGGTCGACGGGCGGCGGGGGCGGGGGCGGCGAGCCGTCGCGGTCGCGCATGCCGCCCATCGACGGGTCGAACACCTTGCGGCCGGTGAGGATGGCCTGCATGTCGGCCGCGAGGTCGTCTTCGGCGACGCTCGGCTTCGAGGGCGCGAACGCGGGTTCGGGTGACGACACCTCCGGCAGCGCCGGCGGTGCCGGGAGCGGCTCGGCGGCCGTCGGCGCGGGTGCGGGCGCCGACGGGGCGGCGGCGGGCGACGGCGCGACCGACGGCGACGCCCCGCCCGGCGCCGGCGTCTCCACCGACGGCGGAGCGGCGGGCGCAGAGGGCGACGTCGGCGTCGCCGAAGACGGAGTCGGCACGGTCGCCGCGGCGTACGGGTCGGGTGCGACCGGCGCCTCGGGGGTGCGGACGGTGTCGGCGGGTGCGGGCGGCGTCGACGCCGAGGCATCCGGGGTCGCTGGTGCCGCAGCCGGGGCGCCCGGCGCCGCGGGTGGCGTGGCGAGCGGTGCCGGCACGGGCTCTCCGCGCTCGACGACGTACTCCTCGAAGGGCTGCCCGCCCTGTTCCATCACCTCGGTGCCGGGGTCGACGGAGAGCGTCACGGCCCGGCTCCGCCGCGCCGGTGCCGGCGGTCGCCCGCTCGCGTAGCTCGAACGCAACAGCCGCGCGAAGTCGGCGTCCCTGCTCTGCGGTCTCGAATACATGACCCTCACGCCCTCACGTTGACTCGGACGACGGCGAACTGGTCGAACGTCACGACCACCTCGTTGTCGGCGGTGAGCGGATGCTCCTCGTCGAGGAGCAGGCTCAGGTGCGCCGGCCCCCGCGACAGCACCTCGACGAGCTCGCCGTTCAGCACGGCGACCGGCTCGAACGAGGCGTCGACGGCCAGGTTGCGCCCCTCGAGCAGGAGCACCGGTCCGCCCTCGGACTGCGACAGGCTGACCCCGTCGATCGACGGCGCCGACTTGCTGCGCCGAGACTGCTGGATCTTGCGCGCGATCTGGCTGTAGTCGATCTCGGAGTCGGTGACCGCGCCCAGGTCGACCTTGCGCGCCTCGAGCTCCTTGAGGTCGTCGAGCGAGTTGACGCCGATGCGGCGCAGCTTGGTGCGCGTCTGCTCGTCGACCTCGAGCGGGTCGATCGCGTCGACCGGCGCGGTGCCGCGCGCCTTCGTGCTGGCCCGCACCTGCTGGTCGGTGATCGAGTTCAGCTGGATCGTGAGCTTCGACGCGCCCTCCTCGCCGGGCTGCGCGGTGACGAACCGTACGGAGCCGTCGGCGTAGCTCGGGAAGGCGTTCACGTCGAGCGCCACCTCCTTCACCGAGTAGCTCAGGGGCTTGTTGATCGCCTTCACGGCGAGCGTCTCGCGGGTCTTGTCGAGCTCGACGACGAGCGAGTCCACGAAGTCCTCGAGGCGCCACGGCGAGTTCTCAGCCATCGTCCGGCTCCTGCTCGACGACGATGCGGATGGCGTGGAAGACCGGGAGGTCGGCGGTCGCGACGTGGTAAAGCGGGGGCACCATGCCGATCTCGATCGAGGAGCCGCGCACCGTGAGGTCGAGCTCGATCGGCGTCTCGACCTCGCAGCCGACGATGGTCGTGCGCACTCCCGCCTCGCGGTCGTCGATCGGCGGCGCGAGCGGCAGCAGCCCGGGCAGCATCTCGTGCAGCGGCACGAACGCCTCGTCCATCATGCGCTCCCGTCGATCACGGCCGACGCGGGCTCGAGCCCGGCCTTCGTCTCGAACACGACCTCGTACCCGTCGAAGGCGTAGCCCGACGCGGTGGGCTCGGCCGATTCCTCGTCGACCGACGCGGCGAGGCCGAGCAGCCGGACGGCCTCGATCACCGGGAACCGCACCTCCTCGTCGGCGGTCGCGAGCACCTGCCCGTAGGGGTCGACCTCGGTCGCCGAGGCGAGGGTGAAGCTCCGCAGCCCGAGCACCGGCACGGCCCACAGCACGCCGCGGGTGTTGCGGCGGCCCTCGAACCGCACGTTCGCGACCGCGTCGCCGCCCTGCGCCGCGAGCCAGGCCGGCGCGGCGAACGCCGCCACGACCTCTGGGGCGAGCGGTTGCCCGCCCTCCCAGAGGGGGAGCAGCGCGTTGAGCTCGTGCACGCTGACCTCGAGGCCGGCCTTGAACCGCCCGGCGGTGAGCCGGCGAACCCCCTCGCCCTGCGGCCTCAGCTCGGAGCGGGTCTGCATGAGCCCGTTGCCCCGGTCGGCGGCGGTGAGGACGACGGAGTACCGGGTCGCGGCGTCGAACCCCCACAGGGGCAGCTCGCCGTCGTCGGCGTCGGTGCTCGCCCACACGCGGTTCCAGAACGACCGGAACCTGGCCATGTCGGTGAGCTCCCTCGGCTCGCCCGCGACGCCGCCGCGCGCCCGCACGCTGCGCACGGCCCCGAGCACGATGCGCGTCGCGCTCGACGCCTGGTAGACGCTGCTCCGGCCCGGCCAGCGGAGCGACGCGGTGACCTCGAGGTCGACCTCGTGCGGCAACGCGGCGAGCTCGGCAGGGGTCAGGGCCACGCTGATCGGCGTGCCCGGCGCGAGGCCGGTGAGCCGCTGCGTTCGCTCGACGAGCCTCGTGCTCCCGCCCGGCTCGCCGATCGCGACGTCGAGCACGGCTCGCGGCAGCGGCGTCGTCGGGCCGTCGGTGCCGACGTCGAGCCGGAACCGCAGCGT
This sequence comes from Agromyces sp. NPDC055658, assembly GCF_053618155.1. Taxonomy (NCBI): domain Bacteria; kingdom Bacillati; phylum Actinomycetota; class Actinomycetes; order Micrococcales; family Microbacteriaceae; genus Agromyces; species Agromyces sp. NPDC055658. The sequence goes on from NZ_JBSHHD010000002.1 coordinate 149,602, forward strand.
GACCGCCTGCCCGGCGGCGAACACGGGGCGCGGGCCGCCGAGCCGCGGCAGCGGCGGGGCGAGCACCGGCGCGAGCACGGCCCGGCTCGCGGTGGCGGTGGTCGCCGCCGTGGTCGTGCGCGTGCCGTCGAGGCTCGAGGTGCCGCTCACCGCGCCCGGCGCGGGACCCGTTGAAGCCGCGGGGGGCGCGGCGGCGCTTGCGGCGGGTGCGGCCGCGGCCGCCGGGGTGCCGCTCGGCGCGGCGACCGCCGGGGCGGCACCGAGCAGGCGGCGGAGCTCTTCGATCGCGTCGACCGACTCGCCGCCCGGGCTCCCCGCCGCGCCGGTCGCGGCGCCGTCGCCGCCCGACGCGGCGCCGGTCGCTCCCCCACCGCCCGGCGCCGCCGCTGCGAGCAACTGCAGCAGCCGCATGCGATCGGCCGAGCCGAGCACCTCGGTCACGAGCCGCAGGTGGTCGGTACGACGTTGGGCGCGTTGCGCCGCAGCCGCGTTCACGAGCTGCGGGAGTGCGCTGAGCACCGAGCCCGCGAGCCCCGCGAGGATCGCGTCGTCGATGCCGGCGATCATGGCGCGCGCCGGTGCGACGCCCCAGTCGATGCGCATCGACTCGGGCGTGGCGAACAGGTCGCCGCCGGCCGGAACCGGGTCGTGCGGCGTCGCGAAGAGGTCGGCGCCCAGCGCCGCGGGCGCGGGCGCGGCGTGGGCCGCCGAGGCATCCGCCGTCGCCGGTGCCGTCGCCGACGGAGCCGGCACCGGCGAGACCGGCGCCGCAGCCGCCGCCCCTGTCGCGGGCGACGCGACGGCCCCGAGCACGCTGCGCAGCAGTTGCGCGAGCGTGTCGGGCGAGAGGGCGGATGCGTCGCCGCCGGTGCCCGACGCACCGCCGGCGCCGCCCGGGCCGAGCAGCTGCTGCAGCACGGGCCCCGCGACGCGCACCAGCGTGCCGAGCAGGTCGTCCATCGACGCGGGCCGGCTGTACGTCTCGCGTGCGCTGCAGGTCGCGACCGCGGTGCGGGCGCTGCGCGGCATCGGCGCCGCGCCCGGTGCGCCGACCGGCGCCGGCTCGCTCGACGACGCGCTCATCGCGAACCCCGATTCGGGAGCGCTGCCCCAAGCGTCGACGCGGTCGTCGTCGCCCGGCGCGTCCACGAAGGCGCCCAGCCGCACCGGCCGCGAGAATGCGGGGGCGCGACCGTCGGGCGCCGCGGCGCTCTGCACCTGCACGAGGCTGCGCGGCTCGGTGACCGCCGACTCCTCGAGAAGGTACCGGGTGCGGGTGTCGAGATGACGCCCGGCGCGGGGATTGCGACGCCATTCGCTGCGCCAGTACGGGCCGTCGAGCACGACGACCCCGTCGACGGTGCGCACCTGGGTGCCGAGCAGCACCCGGAAGTACGGGCTCGTGCCCGTGTCGATCTCGAAGACCCGTGCCTGCCCATCACCGTCCTCCTCCCGAAGCAGTGCAAGCGCCATGAGCGGTCGCCCCTATCGGCGGGCGGGGGCCGCCCCTCCCGGTGCGGCGCCGGGGGCGGCGCCCTGCCCGGGCGGCAGCGCCGCGACGCCGCCGTCGGCGTACATGGTCGCGAAGTTGTCGAGCTTGAAGTAGTCGGTCTTGAACTGGATGTTCACCTTGCCGGTGAGCTTGGCCGACAGCGTGTCGGTCGCCTCCTTCTGCGAGGTGTTCACCTGGATGTTCGTGTTCGTCATGCTCATGCTGCCGCTCGGGCCGCCGAAGAGGCCGCCGAGGGGCGGGTCGTACGACGCCTCGACGTTGACGACGTTGACGTTCTGGTCCTGGTGCGACGCCTGCGACTTGCGGTTCGCGGTGATCATGAACTCCACGCCCGCCTCGATGACGCCCTTCTCGACCACGAGCCGGGTGACGCCCATGAGCAGCACCTCGCGCAGTGCGGCGCGGTGCTCCTTGGCCATGTTGATCTTCGCCTCGAGGATGTGCCGCTTCACCTCGGAGTCCTCGGGGTCGACCTTGTCGCCCTCGGGCGTGGTGAGCGCCATCTTCTGCGAGCCGTCGGCGGCGCGCTCGGTCGTGACGCCGTACTGCGCCCCCCGCGTCTCGGCGAGTTTCAGGAACGACTCGTCGTCCTTGATCTTGGTGATGAAGTCGGCGGTCGACTTCGTCGCCTCCTTCATGAGCTTGATGTACGAGTCGGTCTGCTCCTTCATGACCTTCAGGTTCGCGTTGAACACCGCCTTCATCAGGTCGGCGACGAACTGCGGGAAGTCGACGCTGTCGACGAGTTCGTTGAACGCCTCGGTCGAGCCCTCGAATCCCGGGCGGTACCCCTCGAAGCCCATCTCCTCGCCCGAGTCGGTCGCCATCGCCTTGGCGACGTCGCGCGGGGCGAGACCCCGGCGGGCGCGTTCGCGATCGATCTCCTCCTCGACGAGGGAGAGGTAGACGCTCTGCTGGTCGGCCAGCGACATCGCCTGGAAGGGCCCGCTCGGCGCGAGCACCTCGACGGCGGTGGCTCGGGCCAGCTGCAGGATCTCCGCATCGGAGGGCCGCGTGCTCTCGTTCATGCTCTGCTCCGTTTCCGTGCCGGCTCACCCGGAGCTCAGAAGTCCCAGTCGTCGCCGGAGGCCGGTGCGCCCGCCCCGGTGCCCGGTGCGCCGGTCGGCGGCGAACCGAACGACGGCATGCCGGGCATTCCGCCGAGGTCCGGCATGCCGGGAAGGTCGGGAATCGACGGCATCCCGGGCAGCGGGCCCGACCCGCCGCCGGCCTCGGCCTCGTCGTCGCCGTGCTCCGAGGCATCCTCTTGCAGGATGCTCTGCGTCGTGATGAATGCGTCGACGTTCGAGATGAATCGCGAGAACGCCTCGTCCTGCTCGAAGGCCGACGGCGTGTACTCGGCGATCGAGGTGAGCAGTGCGTGCCCCAGCCGCGCTTTGTTGTTGAGCACGCTGGCCCGCGCCCGCTGGCCGCGGGTCGCCGCGAGCTTCTCGATGACCTTGAGCCAGGAGCCTCCGGCCGGCACGAGGTGCGAGCGGATCTCCTCGTGGCCCAGGATGCGGGTGATGACGAAGTCGAGCTCGGCGTTCATCATCGGGGTCATCACCGTCGCGAGGCCGACGCAGCTCGTCGAGAGGTTGTACTGCAGGTCCTCGACGGCCTGCATGACGTTCTGCCTCGACACGAAGTTGTCGGGGTGCGGGCTCACCTGGGCGCGCTCGAGGTAGCGGGCCGACTCGAGGATGAGGATCTTCCAGAGCCGGCCGAACTCCTCGTTCGCGGGGGCGTCGGCCGGCGTCGGCGCCTTGCCGAGGTCGAAGACCTGGCGGTAGTACGCCCGCCGCATCGGCTCGCGGGTCGCGTCGACCTTGTCGGTCGTGCCGCTGCGCGGGTCGAGCACCGGGAACCGGTTCGAGAAGACGTAGTCCTCGAGGTCCTTGCGGAGCACCGGGTCCTCGACGGCGAACCCGTCGTGGAAGAGGTACGTCGAGGTGAAGTACCGCACCGCGTCGAACACGCCGAGCTCGTCACCGAGCGTCATGACGTAGAAGAGCTGCGCCGCGCAGCGCACGGCCGCCGAGTTCACCGACCGGGCTGCGGCGTCGTCGCCGTAGAACGTCACGGCGAACGGGTCGTCGGGGCCGGCACTCGGCATCGCGCCGCTCGTCGCCGCCTTCGCGAGGTACATGGGCACCATGTACGGCGCGTTCTCCTTCGTCACCGCGATGTGCGAGGTCTTGAGGTACTCGACGAGCGTCGGCACGAGCTCGGGCGGCACGTCCTTCACGCCCGAGGCGGCGATGAGCCCCGCGTACTTGTCGTGCTCGAGGTGGTCGCCGACCACGTCGAGCACGATGGCCTTGAACGAGTCGACCGAGAGCTTCGGCGCCCGCGCCAGGATGGCGGTGACGACCGTGCTGTCGTCGTCGTCGAGCTTCGGCACGCGAAGCTGAGCTTCCTGCACGAGGTCGCGCGCGGCTCCGACGGTGGCGTACGCGACGACGTCGCGCGCGCCGTCGCGGTGCGAGACGACGAAGTTGATGAGGCTCGTGCGCTGCCGGATGCCGTAGACGAGGTAGGCGCGGGCGAAGACCAGGTCGCGGATCCCCTCGTACGCGAGCACGGTGCGCACGTCGAAGTCGAGCGTCGACCACCGGGCGTCGAGCTCGTCGTCGAGCTCGTAGCGCAGGTCGGTGAGGTCGGTCTCGCCGTCGAGCACCTCGCCGATCGTGCGTTCGCCCGCGCCCGGCTTGTTCGCCCGCAGTGCGCTGACGAGGCTGTCCTCGGCCCACCGGCCGACGCCGATCGCCGCCGACCGGCGCGGGGTGAGCGGGCGCTCGACCCACTCGCGCACCGTGTCGAGCGCCTCGTCGCCGGGTTCGACGATCGCCTTCTGGAGGAACCCGTCGAGTTCGGCGAGCTGCGCGGCGACCTTCTGGTCGACTGCGGCCTGGTACCCCTGCACGGTCGCGAGCGTGCGCTTGATGCGGAACCCGCTCGGCGCGGACTTCCCGTCGGCGTTCAGGGAGCTGAGCGTGTACGGCATTGCGGTCTCCTCGGTGCGTGCGACCTGGCGCGGGCGGCGTTCACCGCCGGGCGCGCCCCAGCCACTTGAATGCGTCGGTCAGGTTGATGCGCCCGTAGCCCGCGTGCGGGTTGCGCGGGCGGGCGTCGATGCGGTCGGATGTCTCGCGGAGCACGCGCAGCACGGTGTCGGCGTCGAGGTCGAACCCGTGGTCGCGCGCATACGACTTCATGAGCGCGACGGCGCCGGCCACGTGAGGTGCGGCCTGCGAGGTGCCGGAGGCGACGGCGTAGCGGCCGCTCGCGAACGAGCTGAGGATCCGCACGCCCGGGGCCGTGACGGTGATGTCGGCGCCGTAGGAGCTGAAGCCGGCGACCGCCCCCGCGTCGTCGCACGCGGCGACGGCGATCACGCCCGGCAGCGCTCCCGGGTAGTACTTGGTCGGAGCCCCGTCGTTGCCGCTCGCTGCGACGACGGTCACCCCGCGGCTCTGCGCGTAGCGCACGACGTCGGCGTGCGGGAGGCCGCCACCGGTGTGCCGGATGCCGACGCTCATGTTGACGACGTCGGCGCCCCGGTCGACGCACCACTTGAGCGCCGGGTTGATGTTGTCGACGATCCCGGCGCCCTGGAACCCCGTCGCGGTGCGCATGGTCGCGAGCACTCGCACGGCCATGAGCCGGCAGTCGGGGGCGACGCCGGGCTCCATCGCCCGACCGGCCCCGGCGATGATGCCCGCGACGTGGGTGCCGTGGCCCACCTCGTCTTCGGGGTCGGCGTCGGCGTCGAGCACGTCGCCGACGAATCCGCTCGTGTCGAGCCCCTCGAGGTTCACGAAGTCGGCTGCGGCGACGATCGTGCCGCGCAGTTCGGGGTGGTCGAGGTCGACGCCGGTGTCGAGCACCGCGACGAGCACGTCGGGTCGCCCGCGGGTGATCGCGTTGGCGAACGGCACGCCGATCTGATCGCCCGCCGACGAGGTCGTGCCGAGCGCGGTCGCGGGCTGGGGCACCGGAAGGTCGGTGCCGGCGACGACGAGCTGGCTGCAGCGTTCGACCGAGCGCAGCGCGGAGAGGCGCGCGAGCACGTCGGCCGACAGCGGGGCGAGGTCGTCGAAGATGATCCGGTACGTGCGATCGAGCCCGTGCATCGTCTCGGCGGGAGTCCAGACATCCATCGCGGGCACGTACTCGTGCGTCACCCAGTACTCGCGGCGCACCTCGTGGAGGACGGCGTCGACCTCGGCGACGACCGAGGTGACGACGTGCGTCTTGTCGCCGATGAACGTGATCCAGTCGGGAATGACGGGCGGCTCGGGCAGCCGCTCGCGCATCTTCAGGATCAGGTGATGCCTCACGTTCACGATTGAACGACGGCGCCGACCGCCCGACAATACGCAGTTGTGACACTATGCCGTTGCGGCCGGCGGTGGTAGCGCGGGCCGTCGCCCCTCCGCCCCCGCGATGGGCGCGCGCCCGACGGCGCCCGCTCCGAGCAGTCCGAGCGACTCGGCTCGCCGCACAGCCAGCAGCCGGTCGTGCACGCCGAGCTTCTCGTAGACGTTGCCGAGGTGCTTGTGCACGGTGCGCTCGGAGACGCCCATGCGCGCCGCGATCGTGCGGGCGAGCAGCCCGTCGCCGAGCATCTGCAGCACCTCGAGCTCGCGGGCGGTCAGCCGGCGGGCGCCCGTTTCGACAGGGTCGACGGGGTCGATGGGGTCGACGGCGGGCCGCGGCGGCTGCGGCCCCGGCGACGACCCGGCGGCGCCGAGCCCGTGGCCGGACGCCACGGCGAGCGCGGCCGACGTGCGTTCGAACACCTCGAGGTGGCGGCGCAGTTCGCCGAGCCGGGTCGCCTCGCGCTCGTCGGGTCGCCCCGCGGTCGCGACGACCACCACGACGATTCCCTCGGCATCGGCGAGCACGGGCAGCTCGGCGAGGTGCGGGGTGGCGAGCCAGTCGAGCATGAAGCGGCGCGCGGTCGAGGCGTACCAGGCGTCGTCGATGCGGGCGCCGCGGAACCGCTCGGGGAAGGCGATCTCGATCGTCGACGCGAGCTTCGACGTCTCGCGCCGCCAGAGGCAGAGCTCCGAGCGGTCGGGCTCGACCGCCCGGCCGCCGTCGCGGGCGTAGCGCACGCGGACGTGCCCGACCGCGCGGGCGTCGAACGCGACGCCGATGCGCGCCGCCAGTCGCGGGCGCGGATCGGCGCCGCCGCCGGCTTCGATCAGCGCGTCGGCGTACAGATCGAGGAGCGATCTGGCGAAGACCGCGTCGTCATCCGCCGCGCGATCCATCGGCGCACGCCCTCGATGCCACGACGCTCCCCCCGAAGCCATCCACCGCTCGGGGCACGTCGGCGCACCCCGGCCTTCGCCGTCGTGGCAACCTGTGCGTCGGTCATTCGTTCGGGTCGGAGGAGGCGGCGTCGCCGGTCCACATCGGTAGCGCCAGAATATGGGAGTTCCTCAGCTTCCACAGCCGTCGGCGGGCCCCGCTTTCGGGGGTCAGCGTCGGCGGCGACCCCGTGGCATCCGCCCGCCCCCTCGGTAAACTGGCGCGCATGGCAGATGCAACGTTCGACATCGTGAGCAAGGTCGACAAGATGGAGGCCGAGAACGCCGTCAACCAGGCGCGAAAAGAGGTCGAGCAGCGCTACGACTTCAAGAACGTCGGCGCCTCGGTCGAGTGGAGCGGCGAGAAGGTGCTGCTGAAGGCCCAGACCGAAGAGCGCGTCAAGGCCGTGCTCGAGGTCGTCGAGTCGAAGTTCATCAAGCGCGGCATCACCCTGCGTGCGCTCGACACGGGCGAGCCCTACCCGTCGGGCAAGGAGTTCCGCATCGAGATCGCGCTCAAGAACGGCATCGACAGCGAGAACGCGAAGAAGATCTCGAAGATCATCCGCGACGAGGCGCCGAAGAGCGTGAAGAGCCAGATCCAGGGCGACGAGCTGCGCGTCTCGTCGAAGAGCCGCGACGACCTGCAGGCGACGATGGCGCTGCTCAAGGGCAAGGACCTCGACGTCGCGCTGCAGTTCACCAACTTCCGCTGAGTCGGGTGCCCGCGCCGCGCTGAGTCGGGTTCGGCGCGCTGAGTCGGGTTCGAACCTCGTTCCGCGTGCCGAACCCGACTCAGCGGGCGCGGCTGCGCGTGGAGCGCAGGGCCGGCTCGTCGGGGCGACCGATCAGCGCACGACGGCGCCGCGTCCGCGGCACGCCCATCGCCGCCAGCCGTTGTTCGAGCGGGCGCTTGCGCACCATCTCGCCCCAGTCCCACCGGTCGAAGGCGTCGGCCCGTCGGCGCAGGGCGTTCTCGCGGTCCTTCTCCCGGATGACGCGCTGGGCAGCGGCGCCGGGGCCGACCGACTCCCGCCGATCGTCGACAGTCAGGTACTTGCCGCGTCCGTCGGCCTCGCCGATCGCGCGCACCGACGGCCACCAGAAGTCGACGTCGGCCGTCGTGCCGAGTTCGCCGAGCCAGAACCGCTGCTGCAGCACGGGCGGTTCGAAGCCGAACTCCTCGATGACGAGACGGCTGGCCGTCTCGAAGACCGTCTCGGCCCGTGCGGTCGCGCGTTCGAGCACGGCCTCGGTGCGACGGCTGCCCGGATACGGCAGCAGGCGCTCATGCTCGGCCCGCAGTCGCTCGAGGGTCGTTCGCGGACCGCCCGACGACCGACGCGGCACCCACAGCGCGGCATCCACCGCGGCGAGCGCAGCCGCGACCGTCGCGACGCGGCACACCTGGATCAGCGTGTACTCGACCGAGGTGACGACCCGGTCGCCGACCCGAACGAGTGACGGCGCCCGGCTCACCCCCACGCCGACGACCCCGCCACGGCGGAATCCGGTCGGACCCGGCGAGAGCACCGAGACCTCGTGCGGCCAGCGACCGTAGGTCGGGAGCCCGAACAGCGCGAGTGCCGAGAGCCCGGTGAACACCGGAGCATGCATCGCCTCGGCGGCGCCGTGCACGAGGTGCAGGTGGCGCAGCTCGTCGCGCCGCCAGGCGGGCGTCGTCGCGGCGGGCGCTTCGGCGTAGAACCCGCGTCGCACCCGTTCGAGGCGGCCGGCCGACACCTCGGCCGCGAGGCGCCGTTGCAGCCCGGCATCGCGCACGTCGGCGAACCTGATGAGCCCGGAGGGCAGTCGGGGAAGATCCATCGCCCCAGCTTCCGCCGACCCGTGGCCCACGGATGCCGCATCCCGCCGCCACGTGGACACCAGCCGCCGCGCTCCCCCTGTGCAGGACGAGTCGCCGCTCACCTGAGTCGGGTTCGCCCCGCTGAGCATGTTTCGAGCACCGCTCAGCGCGCCGAACCCGCTTCACGCCCGCGCGTAGCCGCCGAGCCACCGGGTGATCGCGGCGTACGCGGCCGCCCGGGCGGGCTCGGCCGAGAGCATGACGTCGTGCAGCGCGCCGTCGATGCGCTCGATCGCGACGGTGGGCCCGAGCTTCGTCGCCCGCTCGGCGATCTCGTCGACGACGAGCACGCTGTCGGTCGACCGCATCGCCTCGTCCCACCGGGTGAGGATGGTCGATCGTGCCGACAGCAAGGTGAGCACGGGCGCGCCGACGTCGATGCCGGCGGCGACGGTCGCGTGCCCGGTGAGCACGGCCGAGAGCCACACCGAGTTCGTCGCGAACCCGCGGTCGGGGCGCCAGTCGTGGTCGTACTCCCACTCGCCGCCCTGCTCGCGGGCGACGGCGCGCGTGTAGAACCCGAGGTCGACGTTCGGCAGCGGCGCGAGCGGATGCACCCGGGCACCGAACTGCATCATGGGTGCGATCGCCTCGCGCCCGATGCGCGACAGCTGGAACTCGAGCCACGGGCTGTTGAGCACGATCGCCGACGCGACGCCCGGGTGCCGCGCGGCCCACAGCGACAGCGTCAATCCCCCGGTCGAGTGCCCCATGACGAGCAGGCGCCGGCCGGAGGCATCCCCGCCGTGCCCCATGGCCGCGAGCGCGGCCGCGATGTCGGCGTCGTAGTCGGAGAGGCTCGTGATGAGTCCGGGCGTCTGGCCGGGGCGCAGGCTGCGCCCGTACTTGCGCAGGTCGAGCGCGAAGAAGCGCGCGCCGAGCCCGGCCCAGTACGCGGCGAGCTCGGGGTTGAAGAAGTAGTCGCTCCAGCCGTGCACGTAGAGCACGTCGATACCGGATGCCGCGGCCCGGCGCCACCGCCACCGCCATGCCGGCCGGTGCCTGACCAGGGTCGCGACCACCTCGCCTTCGGCGTCGTCGCCGAGCGGGAGGGTCAATTGTTCGAAGCCGGGGCCGAGGATGTCGGGGCGCCAGGCGGGCTCGGTGGCCGGCGTCGCGGCGAGCGTCGTGTCGGCGGATGTCGGCTCGGCCACGGCTCCCCCTCCCCTGGGCGGTGTCGGGGTCAGCCTATCGAGGTGGCCTCAGTTGGCGACGCCGCCGATGCCGCTGCCGAACGAACTCATCATGTTGATCGCCGCCGGGGTGAGCAGCACGATGAAGAGCACGGGCAGCAGGCAGAACACGAGCGGGAAGAGGATCTTCACGCTGACCTTCATGGCCTGCTCCTCGGCGCGCTGCTTGCGCTTGAGTCGCATCTCGCTCGACTGCACGCGCAGCACGTCGCCGATCGAGACCCCGTACTGGTCGGCCTGGATGACGGCGCGGATGAATCGGCGGAGGTCCTCGACGTTCGTGCGGCGCTCGAGCTCCATGAACGAGTCGCGGCGGGTGCGGCCGATCGACATGTCCTGCAGCACGCGGATGAGTTCTTCCGCGAGCGGGCCCTTGCCGTTGCGGGCGGCCTTCGCCATCGCGGCGTCGAAGCCGAGACCGGCCTCGACGGCGATCGTCATCTGGTCGAGGACGTCGGGCAGAGCCAGTTGCATCGCCTTCTGCCGATCATGGGCGCGGCTGTTGATCATCACATCGGGCAGGAAGAAGAGCAGGATGGCTGCGGCGATGCCGAGGAGCACCTTCCACGGCTGCATCCCGCCGTTGAGGGCGAACATCGAGCCGAAGACGATTCCGAGGGCGCCGAGCACGATCTTCCACACGACGATGCCGTTGAGCGACCACCCGCTCGGGCGTCCGGCGAAGACGAGCTGCCGCTCGAGCCATGCGATGTACCCGCTGGGCGCGGCCGAGATGAGCGAAGCGCTGATCGAGCCCTGCTGCACCGGGCCGAGCGTGGGGTGCTCCTCCACCGCGGGATCGGTTGCTGGGCGTCGTTCCGGAAAGAGCAGGAACACGAAGACGCCGAACGCGATCGCGGTGACGCCGATGAGCACGTAGACGAGTACGGTCGAGATCTCCATCAGAACTTCACCCTTACCGTGAACGCCGTCCAGATCGAACCGACGATGAGCAGGATCACGGCGACGACGAGTCCGATGATGCCGAGCGGGTGCGTGAAGAAGGTGCTGAAGTAGGTCGGCTGCACGATCAGGAGGAAGAGGAAGACGACGATCGGCAGCGCCACGAGGACGATTGCGGAGAGCCGCCCCTCAGCACTCAGTGCGCGCACCTGACGGCGGATCTCGTTGCGGTCTCGGATGGTCTTACCGACCTGGTCGAGCACTTCGGCGAGGTTTCCACCGGTCTCCTGGTTGATCGCGATGGCCTGCGCCACCCACTCGAAGTCGTCGCTCTTCATGCGGTCCGCCGTGGTGTGCAAGGAGTCGGCGAGGTTGCGACCGAGACGCACCTCATTGACGACCCGCGCGAGCTCTTCGCTCGTCGGTGCGTCTGCTTCACTCGCGACCGCGCCGATGCTGCGGTTGAGTCCGTGACCGGCACGGAGGCTTCCGGCGATCAGCTGCACGGTGTCGTCGACCTGGTCGGCGAATCGCCCTCTCCGCTTGGACGTCCGGCTCGAGATGATCAACTTCGCCACGAACGGCGTCAGCATTGCGAACAGGATCGCCCACAGAAACCACGTGCCGTTGGCGAAGCCGAGCAGCACGCCGATGAGCGCCGCGACGCTGGCGCCGGAGGCGACGAGTACGACGAAGCTCGACGGATCGGACTTGATCCCGGCGAGTTCGAGCTCCTCTTGGCCGAACATGCGGGTCTTGCGCTTCGAACCGGCCGCCTCGATGGCGGCCGTCGTCCGCTGGGTGAGTTTGGTGATGCCCGACACATGTTCGACGCCCGGTGCGAGTCGCCGGTCACGTGCGACGCGTGGCGCCGGCGGTGCGATGACGAAGAGGATGAGCACGAGCAGCGCGAGGAGCCCGATGCCGATGCCGAGTCCGAGCACGAGCGGGTTCATCGCAGCTCTCCGAGCATCTCGCTGAGGTCGGGCTGGAACAGCGAGATCGGCAGCGCGATCCCGTAGTCCGCGATACGTTCGGCGAACCGCGGGCGAACCCCGGTCGGCTCGATTCTGCCGAGCAGGCGCCCGTTCTCGTCGAATCCCGCCGAGTAGTCGAACGTGAACGCGTCCTGCAGGGTGATGATGTCGCCCTCCATGCCGTGCACCTCGGTGATGTGGGTGATGCGACGCACGCCGTCCTTGTGGCGGCCGATCTGCACGATGATGTCGATGGCCGAGGCGATCTGCTCGCGAATGGCACGCAGGGGCAGGTCCATGCCCGCCATGAGCACGAGCGTCTCCATGCGAGAGACCGCGTCGCGCGGAGAGTTCGCGTGCAGGGTGGAGATCGATCCCTCGTGGCCGGTGTTCATGGCCTGCAGCATGTCGAGCGATTCGGCGCCGCGCACCTCGCCGACGACGATGCGGTCGGGTCGCATGCGCAGGGAGTTGCGCACGAGGTCGCGGATCGTGATCTCGCCGCGCCCTTCGATGTTCGCCGGCCGCGACTCGAGACGAACGACGTGCTCCTGCTGCAGTTGGAGTTCGACGGCGTCTTCGATGGTGATGATGCGCTCGTCACCCGGGATGAACGCGGAGAGCACATTCAGAAGGGTCGTCTTACCGGTGCCCGTACCGCCCGAGACGAGGATGTTCATCTTCGCGCGCACGGCCGCATCGAGCACGGTCGCGACCTCGCGAGTCATGCTTCCGAAGCCGATGAGGTCGTTGACGGTGTACGGCGTACCTGCGAACTTTCGGATCGTGAGCGAGGCACCGTCGACGGCGAGCGGCGGGATGATCGCGTTCACGCGCGACCCGTCTTCGAGTCGCGCATCGACGAGCGGCGACGACTCGTCGATGCGGCGACCGACCTTCGCGACGATCCGCTCGATGACGCGACGCAGCTGCGGTTCGCCGGTGAAGCGGTGCGGGGTCTCCTGCAGTCGGCCGTTGCGCTCGACGTAGAGCCGGTCGAAGCGGTTGACCATGATCTCGCTGACACTCGGGTCGGCGAGCAGCGGTTCGAGCGGCCCGTAGCCGAGCACGTCCGCGCCGATGTCGTCGATGAGCCGGTTGCGCTCGGCGGTCGACAACGCGAGCTGTTCGCCTGCGACGATGTCGGCGAGCTCGGCCCGCGCGAGCAGGTGCAGCTGCTCCTCGGTCAGCGAGGCGTCGTTCATTCGCGAGCCGATGCGGCCGAAGAGCTCTTCAGCCGCCTTCTCCTTCACCGCGGCGAGCGGGTCGGCCGAAGCGGCGGGTCTCGGCTGCGGCGATCGCGGCTGCGGCGGTCTCGGCGCGGCCGACGGCTGGAAGAGGGACGGTGCGACGGTCGGCGCCGAGTCGAGCGGTTCGGCGGGTGCCACCGGGTCGAGCGCCGTGGGTGACGTGTTCGCGTCATCCGGCACCGTCGGTTCGCGGGGCACAGCCTGGGCTGCCGGGACGAAGGGCGCCTCGCCCTGCTGAGCGCGAAGCGCGTTCAGCCGATCATTCAGGTTCATTCGATCGCCGCCTTCTCTGGATCTTGCTGCGCTTCGGGAACGCGTCGGGCGCGATGCGAAGCACGATCGATCGGATCGCCTTCGCTGCAGGGTCGCGCACGTCGTCGTGGATGAGGGGAACTCCGCGGTTCGAGGCGAGCAGCACCGCCGACGACTTCGGCACCTCGATGTCGATGGGCGCGCCGATGATGTTCTCGACGTCCTTGATCGTGAGGCCGCTGTTCTTGTCGGTCTGGTTGACGACCACGTGCCGATTGCCCGGCATGAGGCCCAGCTTCGACAGAAGCTCGAACTCGGTGCGCATGGCCCGCAGGCTCGGCACTCCCATGTTCGTGACGAACACCGCATCGGTGACGTGCTCGAGCGTGACGAGCGTGTGCTCGCCGAGACCCGGCGTGGTGTCGATGATCACGTAGCGGAACGTCGAGCGGAGCCGATCGATGAGTTGTGCGAGGGCGGCCGGCGGAACCTGGTCACCGAGTTCGGGCGACGTCGCGCTCGCCACCACGAAGAACCCGTCGTCGTGGTGGGTGAGCGTCGTCTTCAGCACCAACTCGTCGGCCGCGGCGTCGGCGACCGCATCGACGATGGTCCGGTCGGGCGAGAGTGCGAGGGCGGCGGTGATATCGCCGAACTGCAGGTCGGCGTCGACGAGCACGACCGAGTTCGGAGCGACCTCGGCGAGCCCGGTCGCCAGATTGATCGCGATCGTCGTCTTGCCCTGTCCACCCTTCGGCGCGACGACGGCGATGGCCTCAGTCGGAACGCCCGCCTCGATCGGCGGAAACTCCCATTCGGGCACCTCGGGCTCGGGTTCGGGCTCGGGTTCGCTCGTCGACGAGAGAGCGTCTGTTGCAGCGTCCGTCTCGAAACCTGCGTCGATCCCGCCGAGGATCTCCTCGTCGAGTTCGAGTGCCAACGGCGCATCGAAATCGTGCTCCCCCGCCCGCCCGTTGGCGATGAGCCATCCGGCCAGTCGCTCAAGAAGCCCCACGGTCGTGTCGTCGCTCGCGTCGGGGCTCAGCACCGCATGCAGTTCGAGCTCGTCGACCCAGTCTTCGAGGTCGGAGCGCTGCTCGCGCACGACGATGAGGCCGAGGTCGCGGTGCTTCGCGGTGAGCGCTTCGACGAGTCCCTTCGTCTCCTCGTAGTTGAGCACAGGCCCGAGCAGGGCGATGCGAGGCTGCTCGGGCACCCGGCTCACGACCGCGTCGGGTCCGAACGTCAGGAACTCGCCCGGGATGACGGCGAGCCGCTCGCCGAGAAGAGTCCGAAGACGGGTCTCGTACTCGGCGGAGCGGCTGACCAAGACGTAGGCGGTCACTAGAACGCGTTACTTCCAGTCACGGGCGCGGTGCCGCTGTTGTCAGTCTCGGCGTTCTGGAGGGTGAGCCACATGTTGGCGTAGCCGCCGGCCTCGCCCTCCGTGAACCAGACCCATCGTTCGATGTCGTGGGCAGACAGGGCGATCGTGACCATGATCGCATCACCGGCGCCCTGCTCGGTCTGCTGTTCGGTGTCGGTGTTGCTGTCAGCGAGCACCGCTCCTTGCACGTTCGTGACGAGCACATCGTGGAAGGCGAAACTCGTCACCGGGTTGATGACATCGTCTTCATCGCCGACCTCGTCGGGATCGACCGTTCCGACGAGACCGATCTTGTCACCGGCGCGCACCTGCCCGCCGACGACGCGATCGGCCGGCAAGGTGAACGACACCAGCTGCATGCCTTCTGGAATGCTGACGTCACCCCGCGCGGCGAGGTCGGCCGGATCGATGAACCGACCGAGCAGCAACTGCTCGCCGGGCAGGATCTCGGCGTCGGCGACCAGGCCGGCGATCTCCTCGAGGTCCGTCACGCTGTCCTCGGGCACATTGCGCTTCGGCATGGTGTCGAGCTTGACGTGGTCGGCGACCGACTCACCAGGAGTCCCCTTGGCGATCGTCTCCTGCACGATGTACACGTCGGTGAGCTCAGCACCTTCAGCCGCGCGAGCGTCGGCACCGCGCACGTAACCGACGAGCAGCACTGCGCCGATCGCGGCGAGGAGGAGGGCGACGATCGCGCCGATGATTCGGGTCTTCATGAGGAGCCTTTGGTAGGGACTGATGGACTGCTGCTAGTCGATGAGATGAACGGCGATCGGGTCCCCGGGGCTGCCGACCGAGGTCAACTCGAGCGCTTCCGCGACCGAGATGTACTCGACGAAGTACCCCTGCAGCCCTCGTTCACTACCGGTGAACTTGTAGGGGCTCTGGTTGTAGGGCGCCCCGATGTACTCCCGCGTTGCACCGCCGCCTGGCAGCACGGCCGAGTAGCCGGTGATGTGGAACGCGGCGAACTTGGAGATCGTGTAGTCGCCATGCGACCCAGAACCGGTCAGTCCATCCACGTGGTCGTAGAGCGCGACCAGGACGGTCTCGCCGAGGAGATCATGCAGGAAGTCGACTGGGCAGCCCGTGCCGCCGGTGTTGTTTCCGGGGGTACCCTCCGCAACGTTGTCAGGGTTGAGGGTCACTTGGCAGTTGTCGTCATCGAGCCAGCTGAAGCCGCCGGGGTAGTCAGCGTCGCTGCACGGGTTCGGCGCCGGTGGTCCGCTCCCCCCGCCCGATGGCGTCGCGTCGGTGAGCAACTTGAACGGTGTCCCGATCGAGCCTGCGTCGGCGATGCCGCGCTCGATCTCGCATTCCGCGATTGCCAGCGGGATGAACTTTCCGCCGCCGACGTAGCCCCACGCAGCGGTCGCATCGGTGCTCACCTTGGTGGACGTGGGATCGCCGTCAGTGTCGATCAGCGACGCGAGAAAGTGCGGGAAGTCGGCCGATGCCGTGACGTTGACCGTCTGATCCGTCGGTTCGATCACGACGGTCGCTTCGCCATCGACAGGAATGGCACCGTTTCCGTCGAGGTAGCCCTCCGCCGTCGCATCCGACGAGCCACTGCACGCCGTCGCATCATTCGCGCAATCGAACGCGACGGCGACGGCCGCGGCATCCGCCCCGTGCTGCAACTGCGTGTGCTCGGCATGCTGCGCGGACACGTCGAGGGCCAGGGCACCGAGTCCCAGCATCGGCACGATGAGGAAGGCGATGAGCACGGCGTTCGCGCCGCGCTCTTGCCGAGCGAGTCGACGGATGAGCCTTCTCAACCTCCGCATGGCATTTCTCCAGTCGCCTTCAACGTGATCGGGGTGCCGAGTGCCGAAGCGAACCAAGACGTCATCGATCCGGGTTCAATCTCAACCTCGCTCGTTGCGACCCCTGAGGAGTCGCAACTGATCGTGATGCTCACGTCGGCGCTTGACCAGTCGACGAAGCTCGGTATGTCGGTCGCATCCGCTGTCGCCTTGGCAATGACCTCGGCGTCATCGAGATCCGGGTCGTTGGAGTACACCGCAGCGGACCGTGCGGCGATACGAGCGCTGTCCGAGATGGTCGCCTGGATGTTCCAGAGTCGCGAGAACTCGATCACGGTGAGGAGCAGCATGATGACAAGCGGGAACACGAGCGCGAACTCGACCGCCGCGGCTCCCCGTTCTCCGTTGCGCCTACGCATCTCCACCCTCAACCGCCAGTGGGGGTTCGGGAACACTGCATGCACCCGAACCCCACGTTGCCTCTGCGACGACTTAGCCGACGCCCTGGGAGTTCATCCAGCTGCCGATCTGGGAGACGTAGCTGTTGAGGATCGGCGTGAGCGCGACGGCCGCGATGACGAGTGCGATGGCGACGAGACCGAGCACGAGCGCGTACTCGGTCGCGGTGGCGCCCTCTTCTTCGGAACGGAGCGAGTTGATCCGCGCCTGCAGCGCGGCGTATGCCTTGAGCATGAGGATTCCTTCGGGTAGGAGGGAGTACGTCACCACCCCGAAGGATGGCTGTCCCGCATGTGGGTTCATGCAGTGGATTGAAGGTATCCATCGCCTCACAGGTGACCTATGCCCCACTTTGGGGGTAGCCCCACGCCTATGGCGCAACGGATGCCGCAAATACGCCTGTCGACGCGCAACATGCGCCCACGCGTCCCCCGGTCTGGGGGTACACCCCCCATAGGAATTGGGGTACAGACGTACCCTGCAATCGGGGTACGTCCGTCCCCCGAAACGATGACGCAGCCCGGGGGCTCAACCCCGCACCCAGAGCGTGAATCCGCGTTCAGAGGCGACCCGATGCCATCCCATGTCTGCGTCGAGTGCTGCGGCGAGCCGTTCACTCATCTCGTTGGACGGCAGGATGACGCACCCCGTCGCGTCGGGGAGCGGATCCTCCGTCCAGAGGATCCGGAGGTACTCGAGGAGGTGCTCTCTCCCGTAGAAGTCGGCGCGGCCATCGATCCACACCTCCGCATCAGGTCGTAGGAGGATGACGGGCCCGGCGATCGGATCGGCGGACCAGACCTTGCACCCCTTGGGGAGCTGTCGGATGACGTCGACCTCGGGCGGGGTCGCTCCCGGTGTGGTGTTCAGGACGACGACGGGAGTCGCCATGACCATCAGGCCGGCGATGATCACCGTCCAGAAGCGGCCTGACGTGTACTCGACGACCTTCGGACGCGAGAGGAAGCGGTGGCCTGGATCTCCTTGGAGGCGATGCAGTCGATCGATCAAACCGGTGGCAACGCACCCGGCGACCGGAAGGAGCACGAGGAGGCCCGAGAGCGTGAAGCGCAGCGAGTCGAGGCCGAGCACGACGGCGGGGACGCCGAATGCGACCAAGGGCGCGGCGATTCGCGTTCTCGGGTCGAATCGTCCGTCGCGGCGGACGAGCCGCACCGTCCAGATCAGCGCGCCAGCTGCGACGAGGATGGCGACGATGGCGAACGGAATGAACCGGAATCCCTGCAGCCGGAAGAGGTCGATGATCGAGAACCACTCGCTGACCAGTCCGCGGCACACCTCCGCGACCACGCGCGAGCGCTCGAGCGTGAGGCCGATGCCGTAGGGCGACCCAACGCACCCGAGGAACAGCCCGCCGGCACCGGCGGCGGCGAGGAACACGCGACGCACCGTCGTCATGCCGGGAGTCGCCCACCAGGCGACCGCCCACATCACGGCGATCACGGCGGCCATGAGCATGAACGACAGGTGCAGCCAGTTGCCGACGAGCGAGAGCACGAATCCGAACCCCGCGACGACCCCGACCGCGACCAGGCTGCTTCGCCGCTCGAGCTGCCGGCTCCACCACCAGGCGAACAGGACCGCGACGAACGTCAGCGACTGGACCACGACCGTTGCGCGTGGCGTGAACGCGGAGAATGCGAAAACGAGCACCGGCGTGAACCCGATCAGCGTCGGGAATGCTCGCGCTCCTGCGAGTCGTGCCAGCAGCAGGGCCAGGGCGAAGAACACGGAGATCGACACGAACGCGACCCAGAACAATCCCCAGAATCCGCCGACCTGCCATCCGAGGCCGAGCACGATGTTCCAGACCGGAGAGTTCGGCACCCACTCACCGTCGGTCGCCCAGCTCCAGGTGTCGGGTCGGATGAACGGCGATCCCTCGAGACTCTCGATGCCGGCCCGAGCCGACCAATACTGATCGCGCTCCTGCGGCGACGCGGCTCGAACGGCGGCGACCATCGCAAGGACGACGTAGACCATCCACCAGCGGAACCGCTCCGTGGCGATGATCGATCGAAGACGAGCGGCACGCGTGGGGGCCTCGGAGCGGTCGGGCATCGGTAGGGCGTTCCTTCATCGATCGTCGTCCACAACGATCCGGTCAGCGACCGACGCGCAGTCGGACGGTCAATTCAGGTAACCCCGTCGATGGCGGACCAGCCAGTCCCATTTCGGGTGGCGCGTCGACCGCCACAGCGCGCGGGCGATGAACACACGCACGATCACACACTGCATCGAGTCGGCCACGCGTATCCCGTGCGCTCACTGCCATGCTTGTCCGATGGCAAACGGAACCGACCTGCTCGCCGTCCTCATCGACGCCGACAACGTACCCCCGTCGAAGATCGGTGCCGTCCTCGCCGAGGTCGCACGCCTCGGCACCGCCTCGGTGAAGCGGGTCTACGGCGACTGGACCAAGCCCAACTTGAGCAGTTGGAAGCCGGTCGCGAGCGAGCACGTCATCCAGCCGATGCAGCAGTTCGCCAATACGTCCGGGAAGAACGCGACCGACAGCGCGCTGATCATCGACGCGATGGACCTGCTCTACACGCGACGATTCCACGCCTTCTGCATCGTGTCGTCCGACAGCGACTTCACCCGGCTCGCGTCCCGGATTCGCGAAGACGGAGTTGCCGTCTACGGGTTCGGGGAGCGGAAGACGCCCGAGTCGCTCCGCAACGCATGCGATCGGTTCACCTACCTCGACGTGCTCGAGGAACCGGCGGCGGAGAAGGCGTCTGCGACGCTCGCACGCGTTCCGACGACGAAGCTGCGCAGCGACACGAAGCTCGTCTCCGGGCTGCGGTCCAGCGTCGCCTCCGCCTCTGGGGAGGACGGATGGGCGAACCTCTCCGCCGTGGGCAATCTGATGCGCAACCAGCAGCCCGATTTCGACCCGCGGAACTGGGGCTACGCGAAGCTCTCCGACCTCGTGCAAGCGACAGAGCTCTTCGTCATCGAGACAGCGCCAAGCGGTGTTATGCGGCTTCGCGCCAAGGGCAAGAACGGCAGCTGACCGCCCCCACCCCTCGAACGGGGAGTACCCCGGTCGATGCAAATGGGGGACACTCGATGCCAGGGTGCGTGTGGTTCCTTGGCAGGGCGGCGCCACCTCGGAGTTGCTCTCGTGGGTCGATGCCCGACAACGCGATCCCCTCGGGTTCAACTTCCGTTCTTCAGGTACGGCGACCGGCGCGAGGCTTCAGCTCTGCGCGAGCCGGAGGGCCTTCTCGGTGAAGGAGCCCACCTCGCCGTCGGCGCCTCGGCGCCTACGCCGTCGAGCCACCGGTCTGGTCGCGCAACGCCAGCCACTCCTGAAGCTCGATCAGATTCTCTTCCGGGTCCTCGAGATACGCGACCCGCAACCGATCGCCCATCGGCCCCGGATCCCGGGTGAACACCGCACCTCGCGAGCTCAGTTCGGCGTGCGCGGCGTCGAGGTCCTCCACCCGCAGCACGACCAGCGCGCGATACCCCTCCGGCGCCGACCCCAACCGCCCGAGCACGCCGGCCACCTGCGCCCGGTCCTGCAACGCGATCGCAGCGTGACCGGAGTCGAAGCTGAGCTTCGCGTACGGACCGCTCTCGGCCTCGAACTGCGGCTCGAGCCCGAGCACGTCGCGATAGAAGCGGTAGGCGGCGGGGAAGTCGGACACCAACAGGCGTATCTGAGTGAGTTCCATATCGACCTTCTTAGCGCGGTTCCAGCCTCGATCGCTCAGCCCCTCAGCCCGCCGCCAGCCACACCGCGACGAGCGCGCCCGCGAGCATCGACGGCCCGAACGGGATCGAACCCCGCAGCGTCACCCGCTTGAGCGCGAGCGCGATGAGCGAGATCACCCCGCCGATCACGAATGCGGCGAGCAGGGCGACGAGCCAGGCCGACAGGCCGAACCACCCGGCGACGAGGCCGATCACGAGGGCGAGCTTCACGTCGCCCATGCCCATCGCCGACGGCGAGATCAGGGCGAGCACGAAGTAGGCGGCGAACATCGCGGCGGCGCCCGCGAGCGCCCAGACGAGCCGCATCCACTCCCCCGTCGCCCACGTCGCAGGCACGAGCAGCACGCCCACCACGGCGAGCGCGGGGAACACGACCGCGTTCGGCAGCCGCTTCTCGGCGAGGTCGACGATCGCGAGCACCGTCGCGAACGCGGCGAATGCGACGAGCGCCGGCAGCAGCCACTCGAGGCCCACCCGCAGGGCGAGCAACCCGAACGTGACGGCGGCGGTCACGGCCGAGGCGACGCGGATCGTGCGCCGAGGCATCCGCCCGTGTTTCATCGAGTGCTCGGCCCACGCGGCCAGCGGCCACCAGCCCAGCACGAAGCCGACGACCGCCAGAACGACCGAGAGGGATGTCTCGAGCAGGGGCATGCAGGCAGCGTAGCGCCCGCCGGGGCGGTGAACGGCGGCCTGTGCACAGCGGCGCTCCGTTCGGAGCACCCCGAACCGGTGCTGCCACGGATGCGGCGGCGAGCGTGCGATCGGACGATCGGCGCAGGGGTGTTCCCATGGCCACCGAAGCAGAGATCCACAGCTGGCTCGCCGACTACGAGCGCGACTGGGGCGGGTTGTGCCAGGCCCTCATGTGGCAGCTCGCGAACCGGTTCGGCACGATCGTCGACACGCCGACGCAGGCGATCGGCGCCTTCCGAACCGAGCGCAGCGCCGAGCGCGTGCACGACGGCACGCCGCCGCCCGGTGCGTTCCTCTACTGGGACTGGCGCGAAGACGGCCATGTCGGGTTCATGATGAACGACGGCCGCGTGCTCATGGCGTCGCACTTCCTCACCGAGCAGTGGGTCGACCACCACGCCGGCTGGATCACGCTCGACGACTACAACGACCAGAACACCGAGGCGACGTATCTCGGCTGGTCGTGGCGGAACGGCGGCAACACGTGCCCGTTCCGCGATGAGAGCACCCCTGTGGCCGACGTGACGAAGTTCCGGCGCTTCCAGTCCGACGGCCAGTTCGCGGTTCGCACGGCGTTCCAGCGCTTCCCCTACGTGACGAATCCGCGCCAGGAGAACCTCGCGGCCGGCACCGGCGGCCTCGGTCTCTACAGCCTCACGCTGAACCTCTCGCTCGACGACTTCCCCGCTGACGCCCAGATCGAGGGGATGCTGGTGCTCGAGCCCACGGCGGGCGACACGTCGACCGGCTATCGGTTCACCGTCGACGGGTCACCGACGGGCAGCGTCGAGGCCGCGATCCGCGCGAACGTGCTGGTCGAGTCGAACGCCTCGCTCTACCTCGAGCTGCGGCAGTCCGCCGGCCAACGCAACCCGCTGCTGACCTTCTGGGGCGCCGACGTGGCGAACCTGCCCGTCGAGTGAAATCACTGCACGGGGAGGACGCTCATGACCTTCGGCATCGACATCTCGGGCAGCCAGAACCCGTTCGACTACGAGGGGGCGCGCGACGAGGGCGTCGAGTTCATCATCGTGAAGGCCTCGGGCTTCAACACCGGCGAGCTGTACGTCGCCGACTGCTACCACCAGCACGTCGACGGCGCTCGCGCCGCGGGCCTCGCCGTCGGCCACTACTACCTCGTCGGCGCAGGCGACCCGGTCAGGCAGGCCGACCACTTCGTCGACCACCTGCACGACTACGACCCCCACCACGACGTGCTCGCGCTCGACAACGAACCCCTCGACTCGAACCCGGTGTTCTGGTCGCAGGACCAGGCCTTCGCGTTCCTCGCGCGCGTGCAGGCCCGCACGGGGATCCCGTGGTCGCGGCTCTGGCTGTACTGCCCGGCGTCGCTCACTCGAGACCGCCGACCGTGGCACCGCATCACCGACAAGGGAATCCGCATCTGGTGGTCGGCGTACGGCGGGTTCCCGACGGGTCATTCACCCGATCACGTGCCAGCCCTCGACGGTTCGGTCGATCGCTGGGACGTGCACCAGTTCTCGAGCAAGTCGCGGGTCGCGGGCCTCGAGATCGACGGCAACAGCTCACCCACCACCGTCGAAACGCTCTTCGGCGGCCAGACCGAGGAGGCCGACGTGGCCAAGTTCACACGATTCCAGGACGACACCCCGATCCGTCTCGACGAGGATTGGCACCGCTGCACGTACAGCGCCAACCCGCGCCGGGACAACCTGGCCGCCGGCACCGGCGGTCTCGGGCTCTACAGCATGGTCGTCAACCTCTACTTCGACGACTTCCCCGCCGACGCCCAGGTCGAGGGCACGCTGCTGCTCGAGTTCACCGAGGGCGGCAGCTCGCCGGGCTACAAGTTCACCGTCGACGGTTCGAAGACCCACAAGGTCGAGGCCGCCATCCCGGCGAACGTCAGGATCGCGACGAACGCCACCCTGCACCTCGAGCTCCGCAAGACCGCCGGTGACGACGGCCCGCTGCTCACCACGTGGGGCGTCGACGTCACGAACCTCACCGTGGAGTGAGGCGTCGGCACCTCACCCGCGCCGGCGCACCGCGTTCGCGTAGACCCACACGTAGTTGTCGTGGCGGGTCGCGGGGTCGGGGTACTGCACGAGCACGGCGCCGCGCGTCCACGCGATCGCCGTACCCTCGACCTCGCGGGGCTCCTCGTACGCGACGCGATACCGGATCGTCGCCGTGACCGGCACCGCCTCGCGCGCGTCGTTGCGGCGGCCCGTGCGACGCACCTCTGAGGTCGTGAGCGACACCGGCGCACCGCGCTTCGCCTGCGCGAGCAGGAGGTCGTCGGACCGCTCGTCGGCGCGCTCGGGGTAGCGCCGATTGGTGCCCATCTACGCCGCACCCGATCGACTCGTCGCGGGCACCACGTGAACGTCGCCGGTCGCCTGCACGTGGCCGTTCACGTGTAGGTCGCTTCGACGACCCACCCGGAGGGCGCGAGGCGCAGGTCGAACACGAGCACGTCGTCGCCGTCGGAACGGCCGGTGACCCGCCAGCCCGGAGCGAGCAGCACCTCGGCCGGCGGATGGCTGATGCCCGAGGGCCACTCGGGCTGGCGCGTGAGCGGCGTCGGGGTGTCGATGACCCGATACCTCGTGCCGTGATAGACGAGCCGCGCCGGCCGATCGGAGCCGTCGAGCCAGACGGCCACCGGTTCCGCCTCACTGAGCGTGAGCATCATGACCTCCTCACGAGTTCGAACAGATATTCGAAACTGTAAGCGAGATGTGCGCGACACGCCAAGACGTATGTTCGCCTGCGACGCCTCGGGAACCTCGCGCAGCGAACGACGCCGCCCGCATCTCAGGGGCGATACTCAGGTGCCAGGTGGTGATCTCGGTGCTTGACTCGCATAGTCTGAGCAGACCCGTCACCGATGGAGGAGCCATGAGCGCATACGTCATCGCCCTTGTTTCGACCAGCGCGATCACCGCTGCTGGCGCCCTGGTCGCCCTCACCGCCGTGATGGGCCACCGTCGACGACTCGCCGCCCCGGCACGCGACCCCCGACTGCAGCAGGAGCTCGCCGAGGTCCAGCGGCAGATCGATCAGGGTCGACGCAGCTTCTGACCCGTCGACGCGCGCCGGCGTTGCCCGACCGACGATAACGTGCGCGCGCCGCTCCTCGACCGACGGTGCGGCTACGCCACCTCGTCGCGCGACACGTCGACCATCTCGTCACGGGGCACGACCTTGACCCGCACGCGCTCCTCGGCCGCGCCGAGCGCCAGCTCGTGCTCGTCGAGGCGGTGCCAGCCGTCGAGATCGGTCCAGCGGATGCCGCGCGAGTCGAGCATCTCGATCACCGACTCCTCCGACGGCGACTCGGGGTGCCACCAATTTCCGAGGTCGTTGATGACGTGCTTGATGGTCTCCATCGCGTCCGACTTGGTGTGGCCGATGAGGCCGACCGGGCCGCGCTTGATCCAGCCGGTCGCGTACACGCCGTACATCTGGCGCGCCTCGCCCGTCTCCTTGTCGCGAATGAGCACCTGGCCCTCGTGGTTCGGGATGACGCCGAACTTCTTGTCGAACGGCACCCCCGGCAGCGGCGACCCGAAGTAGCCGACGGCGCGGTACACCGCCTGGATCGGCAGCTCGCGGATCTCGCCCGTGCCGACGACCCCGCCCGCGCCATCCGACTTCGTGCGCTCCCAACGGATCGCGCCGACCTTGCCCGTGCCGTCGTCGACGATCTCGAGCGGCTTCGCGAAGAAGTGCAGGTGCAGCCGGCGCGACGCCTGGCCGATCTCTCGCTGACGCCACTGGTTCAGCACCTTGTCGATGACGAAGACCTGCTTGTTGCCCGACACGGCGGCACGCGCGGCGTCGTCGTAGTCGAAGTCCTCGTCGTAGACGATCATGTCGACGTCGCGCAGCTCGCCGAGCTCGCGCAGCTCGAGCGGCGTGAACTTCACCGACGTCGGGCCGCGACGGCCGAACACGTGCACGTCGGTCAGGGGCGAGGCGGCGAGGCCAGCGGCGACGTTCGCGGGGATCTCGGTCACCATGAGGTCTTCGACGTGCTTCGCCAGCATGCGCGACACGTCGAGCGCCACGTTGCCGTTGCCGATCACGGCCACCTCGCGCGCCTCGAGCGGCCACGTGCGCGGCACGTCGGGGTGCCCGTCGAACCAGCTCACGAAGTCGGCCGCACCGTACGAGCCCTCGAGGTCGATGCCCGGAAGGTTCAGGGAGGCGTCGCGCACCGCACCGGTCGCGAAGATGACCGCGTTGTAGTGGTGCTTGAGGTCATCGAGGGTGATGTCCTCGCCGAAGCGCACGTTGCCGAAGATGCGGATGTCGCCACGGTCGAGCACCTCGCGAAGCGCCGTGATGATGCCCTTGATGCGCGGGTGGTCGGGCGCGACGCCGTAGCGCACGAGACCGTACGGGGCCGGCAGGTGGTCGAACAGGTCGATCGAGACGTCGAAGTTGCGCTCGGCCTTCAGCAGGATGTCGGCGGCGTAGATGCCGGCGGGGCCGGCACCGACGATCGCCAGTCGCAGCTTGTTCCTCGTCACGTCTCTCCTCGTAGGTCTGTCGATGCCGCCCCGCCGATCGGCCGAGACGGCATCGGTCTAACTCTGCCGGTCGACGACCGTCTCGGCGAACCTCGTCAGCGCCTTCTTCACGCTGCCGTCGGGCAGCGGGGCCAGCGCCGCGACCGCCTCGTGCGCCCAGCGGTGCGCCTCGGCGAGCGTCGCCTTCGTCGCCTCGTGCTCGCGCAGCTCGGCGACGATCGCGTCGACCGTCGCCCGCGACGGCACGATGCGCGAGGCCATGGTGTTCGTGTCGAGCGCGTCGCCGAGCTCGGCGGGCTTCGCCGGCAGCACGTCGCGCTCGATGCGGGCGTGGAGTTCGGCGGCCGAGGCATCCGTCTTCGCCATCTCCGCCAGCCGCAGCAGCGGCAGGGTGACGACCCCGGCGCGCAGGTCGGTGCCGGGCACCTTGCCCGTCTCTTCGGGCTGGGGCGACAGGTCGATGACGTCGTCGATGAGCTGGAAGGCGACGCCGACCTTCTCGCCGAACTCGATGATGGGCGCTTCGAATGCCGGGTCGGCGCCCGAGAAGACGATGCCCGACTGCGCGGCCGCCGCGATGAGCGAGCCCGTCTTGTCGGCGAGCACCCGGATGTAGTGCTCGATCGGGTCGTCGGCGGGCGTCGGGCCGACGGTCTCGTGCAGCTGGCCCAGCACGAGCCGTTCGAACGTGTCGGCCTGCATCTTGATCGCCCGCTCGCCGAGGCTCGCCATGAGCTGGCTGGCACGTGCGAAGAGCAGGTCGCCCGTGAGGATCGCAACCGAGTTGCCCCACACCGAGTGGGCACTGGGTACGCCGCGACGCCGGTCGGAGTCGTCCATGACGTCGTCGTGGTACAGCGAGCCGAGGTGCGTGATCTCGATCGCCTCGGCGGCGGTCACGACGTCGTCGGTCACGCCGGCGCCGAGCTGCGCGGTCAGCAGGGTCAGCATGGGGCGGACCCGCTTGCCGCCCGCCTCGAGCAGGTACCGCGTCGAGACGTCGGCGATGGAGTCGGCGAACAGGACCTCGCGCACGAGACCCGCCTCGACGCGTTCGATGCCCTCGTCGATCGCTCGCGCCATGGCCTTGTCTGCGGCGGACGCGAAGACCCGCTCGCTCAGCCCGAGATTGGCGGCGAGCGCTGAGCCGCGACGTGCGACCGGGTGGCTCGGATTCACGCCTACCAGCCTACCGGTGCCGATATGCGGGCCCGTGTCACCGACGGCGAACGGATGCCTCGTGCTTCGCCGCTCAGGCGAGCGGCTTCGTCGCCCGGTGCAGTGCGACGACCCCCATCGTGAGGTTGCGCCACGCGACCTTCGTGTAGCCGGCCTCGCGGATCCAGCTCGCGAGGGCGGGCTGGTCGGGCCACGCCCTGATCGACTCGTTGAGGTACTCGTAGGCGGTGTCGTTCGAGCTCGAGAGCTTCACGAGCGGGGGCATCACGTAGCGCTGGTAGACGTCGTAGCCGAGTCGCACGAACGCGACCGGCGGGTGCGAGAACTCGCAGATCACGAGGCGGCCGCCGGGCTTCGTCACGCGGAAGAACTCGTCGAGCGCGCGCTTGGGCTCGTTGACGTTGCGCAGGCCGAACGAGATCGTGACGGCGTCGAACGAGGCGTCGTCGAACGGCAGCTTCGTCGCGTCGGCCTCGACGAACACCAGGTTCGGCACGTGCGCCTGACGGCTGCGGCCGACCTCGATCATGCCGGGCGAGAAGTCGGCGGCGACGACCGAGGCCCCCGACTTCGCGAGACTCGCGCTCGACGTGCCCGTGCCGGCGGCGACGTCGAGGATGCGCTCGCCGGGCCTCGGGTCGACCGCGCGTGTCGTGGCGACCCGCCAGAGCGGGGCGTTGCCGACCGAGAGCACGTTGTTGGTGCGGTCGTACGCGGCGGCGACGCGATCGAACATCGCCGACACCTCGCGAGGGTCCTTGCCGAGGTCTGCGCGCGTCATCCCTCGAGTCTACCGGCGGGCGTCGCGCACCGATGAGCCCGGTGCCGGTGCCGGATATGCCGGGTGACGGCTACCCGCCGAACGCCTCGACGATCGGACGGAACTTCATGTCGGTCTCGGCGAGCTCCTCGGCCGGCACCGAGTCGTGCACGATGCCGCAACCGGCATACGCCGTCACCGTGCCGTCGGGGTCGACCTGCGCGCAGCGCAGCGCGATCGCCCACTCGCCGTCGCCGTCGCCGTCGACCCAACCCACGGGCCCCGCGTAGCGGCCCCGGTCGAAGCCCTCGAGCTCGGCGATCGCGCGCAGCGCGACCTTGCGCGGGGTGCCGGCGACCGCGGCCGTCGGGTGCACCGCGCGCACGAGGTCGAGCGAGTTCGACCCGTCGCCGAGCGTGCCCTTGAGGTCGGTCGCGAGGTGCCATAGGTTCGGCAGCTGCAGCGTGAACGGCTCGGGACTCGTGTCGAGCCGGGTGGTGTGCGGTGCGAGCCGCTGCACGGCGCTCGCGACCGCGAGCGCGTGCTCGGCCAGGTTCTTCTCGCTCGCCGCGAGGGTGGCGGCATGATCGCGGTCGGATGCCTCGCCGGCACCGCGCGGCGCCGTGCCCGCGAGCACGCGCGCCGACACGGTGCCGTGATCGACCCGCACGAGGGTCTCGGGGCTCGCGCCGATGAGTCCGTCGACGGCGAAGGTCCACGTGTCGGGGTAGTCCTCGGCGAGCCGGTTGATCGTGGCTCGCAGGCCCGCGTCGTCGCTCAGCGTGCCGACGAGCTGCCGCGCGAGCACCGCCTTCTCGAACTCGCCGGCGTCGATGCGGCGCACCGCCTCGGCGACGGCGCCCTCGTATGCCTCGGGCGGCATCGAACCGGGCTCGAAGGCGACCCGTGGGACCTGGCGCTTCGGCGACGGCTCGGGAATCGTCACCTCGGCGGGCGTCTCGAAGCCGATGCGGGTGACCCATGCGCGGCCTTCGCGACGACCGATGACGAGCTCGGGCACGATGAGCACGCTCGTCGCCGTCGACTCGTCGGCGAATGCGAACGCACCGAACGCGACGAGCCCCGTTCCCGGCAGGCCGACCCGGTCGTCGATGTCGGCGGCCTCCGCGAGCGAGGTCCACGCCGACGCGGCATCCTCGATGCGGGTGGCGCCCGACGACTCGATGCGCAGCACTTCGCCGAGTCCGACGATGCCCTCGCCGCGACGCAGCCAGACGAGCGGATGGCGCGGGTCGGTGCGCGGAATCAGGGGTTCGGTCTCGTCGACGGCCACCGTTCTGACCACGAGGCGCGCCCTGGCGTGCGTCTGACTCACCGCACCAGCCTACGCCCGCGCCCGACCGCGCCCGCCGGTCAGCTGGCGGCGAGACGCGCGCGCTCGGTCGCGAGGTCGAAGTCGGCCAGCGGCCACGACAGGTCCATGGCCTCGAGCGCGTCGATGAGCAGGTGCTGCACCGCGAGCCGCGCGTACCACTTGCGATCCGCCGGAATCACGTACCACGGGGCATCCGGCGTCGAAGTGCGGTCCAAGACCGCTTGGTAGGCCTCCTGGTAGGCGGGGGCGAGCACTCGCTCGTCGATGTCGCCGGGGTTGAACTTCCAGTGCTTGTCGGGGCGGTCGAGCCGTTCCTGCAGGCGCTCCTTCTGCTCGTCGCCCGAGATGTGCAGCATGACCTTGATAACGGTGGCGCCGCCCGCGACCTGGCCGCGCTCGAACTCGTTGATCGCGTCGTAGCGGCGCTCGATCTCCTCGGGCGGGGCGAGTTCGCGCACCCGGCCGATGAGCACGTCCTCGTAGTGCGATCGGTCGAAGACGCCGATCATGCCCGGTCCGGGCGTCTCCTTGCTGATGCGCCAGAGGAAGTCGTGGCCGAGCTCCTCTTCGGTGGGCTTCTTGAACGATGCGAGCTGCACGCCCTGCGGGTCGACGGCGCCCATGACGTGCTTCACGATGCCGCCCTTGCCGGCGGTGTCCATCGCCTGCAGCACGAGCAGGATGCGGCGGCGGTGCCCGCCCATGCGGCTGCCGGCGAACAGCTTCTCCTGCAGCTCGGCGAGGATGCCGGCGCCTTCGTCGAGCGCGTCCTTGCCCTCGGACTTGCCGCCGTCGAAACCCGGGTGCGTGTCGGTCGGCGCATCGGCGAGGCGGAACCCCTCTCCCACGCGCAGCAGTTCGGAGGGATCGGCGGTCCAGAACGATTCGCGGCTCATGCGGCCATCCTGCCGGTGCCGCGGCGACCGCGGCAAGGGGTGGCCGAACGCCTCAGCGCGGGAGCGGCACCTCGAGGATCGTCGGCCCCTCGACCCGCTTCGCGAGCGCCTCGTCGAGCTCGCCTCGGGTCGTCGCGCGCAGGTATCCCCAGCCGTACGCGGTCGCGAGCGCGGCGACGTCGACGTGCTGCGGCGTGTACTGCACGCGGTCGAATGCGTCGGTCGGTGCCGTGCCGGCCACTTCGAGCGAATCGAAGATCGTGCCGCCGCCGTCGTTGCCGACGATCACGAGCAGCCGCGGCCGCGCCTCGCCGGCGCCGATCAGCATCGACCCGACATCGTGCAGCAGGGTCAGGTCGCCGATGAGGGCACGGGTCGTGCTCGAGTCGGCAGCACCGCCGCGGGATGCCTCGGCCGAGGCCGCGATCGACCGCTCGACCTGTTCGGCCGCGGCGAGCATGGCGGCGAGCTCTCCGCCCGCGGGCCGAGGCGCGGAATCCGAGTGGGTCGAGGAGCGAGAGGCGGGCGTCTGGGAACCCGGCTGCGGCTGGACTCGAGACGCGTCCTCCTTCGCCGGGCGCTCCTCGACCGGCTCTTCCGCCGAGGCATCCAGCTGGCTCGCGATCGCGATGCCGAGCGCGGTGGCGACCGTTCCGTCGATGCCGGCGAGCCCGCGGTTCGCATGCGCCGCGATGCGGCGGCCGGGCACCGCCCGGTCGGCGTCGCGGATCAACCGCGACGCCCCGAACACGAGCCGGTCGTGCGGCCACGTCGCAGCCCAGACCGCGTCGACGAGCATGCGGCGCGTGATCGGCGCGCGCACCCCGTCGAGCTGGGCGCGCATGAACTCGCGATGCGCCTCGAAGTCGTGCACGTGCCCCGTCTCGTCGATGCCCGGCGAGACCGGCGGCGGCGCGGTCGGCAGGCCGGCGTCGACGACGATGCGGCTCGCATGCACCCAGCGCCGGACCCAGGCGCGCTCGTCGGGGGTCGGCGATGCGGGGTCGGCGTGCACGGCGCGTTCGAAGCGGCGCACGCGACGGCCCGGGTTGAACCATTCGACGCCCGACGGAGCGACGACGATCGACTCGACGTCGTCGCGCTGCACGAGCGCCGGCACCTCGCGCGACAGCGTCGGATGCCCGAACACGACGACCCGCTGCACCTGGTCGCCGAAGCCGGGCTCGCGCAGCAGCTCGCGGTAGGCGACGACGAGGTTCGGTCCGAAGTGCGCACCGCTCGTGACCTCGGCGATGAGCGGCCAGTCGCCCGCACGTGCGAACGCCTCGGCCTCGGGGCCGGCTCCGGCGCCCGCGACGACGACGGTGCGCGGGCCGCGGGCGATGAGGGCGCCGGTGGGGCCGCCCGGGTTTCGAGACGCTCCGACGCCGCTCTCCGACCCGCTCGAGGCGGCCGGGTCTCGTGACGCTCCGTCGTCGCTCGACGACCCGCTCCACGCCGACGACAGCGGTTCACGCAGCTGCAGGTTCACGTGCACGGGTCCGGGCCCGGGGTGCGCGATGATCCCGCCGTCGAGGTCGCGCCCGAGCGCCGCGGCGAGTGCCTCGCGCGCGAGGCGCTCGGCGGCGGCCGCCTCGCCCGGGGCCCCCTCGGGCGCGGTCACGTCGCGTTCGAGCCGGACCGCTCCCGCGAAGATGCCGGGCTGCATGGTCGTCTGGTTCGAGCGGATGCCGCGCATCTCGGCGGGGCGATCGGAGGTGACGAGCACGAGCGGAACCCCCGAGTGATGCGCCTCGAGCACCGCGGGATGCAGGTTCGCGACCGCCGTGCCCGAGGTCGTCACGACGACGGCGGGTCGGCCGGTCTCGACGGCGAGGCCGAGCGCGAGGAATCCGGCGCCGCGTTCGTCGATGCGCACATGCAGGCGCAGCCGGCCGAGCCGCTCGAACTCGGCGGCGGCGAGGGCGAGTGCCTGCGACCGCGACCCGGGTGCGACGACGACATCGGTGACCCCCGCCGCGGTCAGGGCGTCGAAGAGCGCGACCGAGTAGGCGGTGGCGGGGGCGGTCTCGAAACGCTCGCCGGCGCTCACCGCTCGACCACCGGGGCGGGCTCAGGCATTCGGGCGGCCCGTGGATCCGGGCTCCCCCGGCTTGTCGGGGTTCTCGGGGTGCGTGCCGGGTTCGGCCTGGTGGCCGGCGTTGCGGCCGTCGGCCGAGGCATCGGGCTCGCCGTCGAGGTCGGCGAGTTCCGCTTCGAGGCGACGGATCCGCTCTTCCTGTGCCGCGTCGACGCCGAGGCGACGCAGGAAGTCGGCGTCGTCGTCGGGGGCGACCGTGCGGAGTCGGCCGCTGGGCATGCGTTCGGCGCGGGCGCGGCCGACGAAGAACCAGAGCAGCCCGCCGATCACGGGAATGACGAGGATCACGACGATCCACCATCCACGGGCGATGCCCCGGATGCGGGAGCGATCGATCAGGGCGCAGTCGACGACCGCGTAGATCATGAAGATCGCCACGGCGACGACGAGTCCGAAGAGCAGCCGTGCCATGCCCCAAGTCTATGCTCGCCGGGTCACGGCAGGCTGGGAGTCGCGTGCAGTCTCCGCGCCTACACTGTCAGGGTGAAATCCGTACCCGTCTGGATCTGGTACACGGCCATTCGCGTCGTGCTGTTCGCCGCGCCGCTCGCCGTGCTGCTGATCGCGGGGGTGAACGTGTGGGTGTCGGCGATCGTCGCCGCCCTGTTCGGGCTGAGCGCATCGCTCATCTTCCTGCGCAAGCCGCGCAACGCGATGTCGAGCGACCTCTACGAGGCGCGCCACCGCGAGAAGCCGCTCGTGCGCGAGGACGACGCCGAAGAGGACGCGGCGCTCGACGCCGCTTCGCGCGACGCGGATGCCTCGGCCGACGCCGCACGCAAGCCCGAGTAGCCCGGCCCGCCGGCGTCAGAACGCGAGCACGAGCCCCAGTCCGACGCCGTAGACGAGCGCCGTCAGGCTCGTGAGCTGCAGCGCCGTGATGAGTTCGCGCGGCGTCTTCGCGGTGAGCACGATGAGGCACGCCGGCAGCAGGGCGAGCAGCGCGAACTGCACGAGCCACGCCGTCGGGTAGAAGATCGCGAGGAAGCCGGCGATCGCGAACGGCACGAGCGCGAACACGACGAAGAGCACCCTGCCCGCGCGCTCGCCCACGAGCACGGCGAGGGTGCGCTTGCCGGCGAGCTTGTCCTGTGCGACGTCGCGCAGGTTGTTGGCCATGAGCACGGCGCACGCGAGCAGCCCGGTGCCGACGCCGCCGAGCCACGCCTCGAGGTTGACGGTGAGCGCCTGCACGTACGCCGAACCGGCGGTCGCGACGAGGCCGAAGAACACGAACACGAACAGCTCGCCGAGCCCGTAGTAGCCGTACGGGTGCTTGCCGCCGGTGTAGAACCAGGCTGCGACGATCGCGACCGCTCCGATCGCGAGCAGCCACCACTGCTGGGTCACGACGACGAGCGCGAGGCCCGCGAGGGCCGCGATCGCGAAGAACGCGAGGGCGACGGCGAGCACGTGCTTCGGCTTCGCCGCACCCGACCCGGTGAGTCGTGCTGGGCCGACCCGGTGGTCGTCGGTGCCGCGCACCCCGTCGGAGTAGTCGTTCGCGTAGTTGACGCCGATCTGCAGCGCGAGCGCGACGACGAGGGCGAGCAGGGCGCGCGCGGGATGCCACGGGCCTTCGGCGATCGCGAGCACGCCGGCGCCCGTGCCGAGCGCCACCGGGGCGATCGCGAGCGGAAGGGTGCGCAGGCGCGCGCCTGAGATCCAGTCGGCGGCGGTCGCGGGGCCGACCGGCTTCGCCGCCTCGACGCGGCCGGAGGCCTTCGCGGGGTTTCCCGATCGGCTGTGCGTGCGCGGGCGCTTCGCAGGCTGGTCGGCTGGGGTCATCCGTCGGGGTTTCGGGCGTGCCACACGGCCATGCTAGTTCGCGCGGCTATGGGGTCGCTCAGCGCAGGTCGGTCGAGGAGGCGCGCAGCGCCGGATCGAGACCACGCCGGCCAGGTGGCCTCGATACGCTCCTCCGTCGCTACTCGACCGACCGCCTCACCGCACGTCCTTCACGACGTCGAGGTATCGCGCGACCACCTCGAGCTCGGCGACGGTGAACCCCTCGTGCGCCCGCCGCATGCCCTCGAGGATGTCGCGGTACGGGTCGTCGTCGCCGCCCGCACCTGCACCGGCGAGCGCGCCGGGCGCGAGCTGCACGACCACGCGGCGGCGGTCAGCCGGGTCGTGCGATCGCTCGATGTAGCCCTGCTTCTCGAGGCGGTCGAGCACGCGCGTCGTCGTGCTCGTCGGCAGCTCGGTCGCCTGGCTGACCTCACCGGCCGTCATGGGTGCGCCGCTGCGGGCGATGAACCCGAGCGCCTGCAGGTCGACGACGTTGATGCCCATCGACCGCGCGATGCGCTCGTTGCTCATGACCGACGACGCGATGACGAGCTGCATGAGCTCGGAGATGCGCGCGGAGATCTCGGCCTTGCTTGACATCCCGACGGCACCCTTCTACTCTCTCCAATGTGGGATTATCCCATATCGGAACTATTCCGTTTCGGAACCAAACCCAGCATACGAAAGGACGGCCGCCATGGCCACCGCACCTCGCCGAGGACTCGCCATCGGCATCCTGCTCTTCGCCTCGTTCATGGACCTGCTCGACGTCACCATCGTGCAGGTCGCCCTGCCGACGATCGGCGCCGACCTCGAGGCATCCGAATCGCAATTCGAATGGATCGTGAGCGGCTACATGCTCACCTTCGCGGTCGCCCTCATCACGGGCGGCCGGCTCGGCGACCTGTTCGGGCGGCGGCGCATCTTCCTCATCGGCATCGGTGGGTTCACCCTCGCCTCTGCCGCCGCGTCGCTCGCCTGGTCGGGCGACGTGCTCGTCGTCACCCGCATCCTGCAGGGGCTGTTCGCCGCGCTCATGGTGCCGCAGTTGCTCGCCTCGGTGCAGGCGCTGTTCTCGCCGCGCGAGCGCGCGCCCATGTACGGCCTCATCGGCGGCGTCAGCGGACTCGCCGCGGTCGCCGGCCCCGTGCTCGGCGGGTGGCTCATCGACGCCGACCTGTGGGGGCTCGGCTGGCGCACGGTGTTCCTCATCAACATCCCGGTCGGCATCGTCATCTTCGTGCTCGCCGCGATCTTCGTGCCCGAGACCCGCTCGTCGCGGCCGATGCGCCTCGACCTCACGGGCGTGGTGCTGCTCAGCGCCGTCGTGCTCGCGTTCATGGTGCCGCTCGTCGAGGGGCAGTCGCTCGGCTGGCCGGCGTGGCTGTGGTGGCCGGTCGCCGCCGGCGTGGCGCTGCTCGGCGTGTTCGTCGTCGTCGAGCGCCGGCGCATGCGCCGTGACGGATCGGCCCTGCTGCCGATGCCGCTCTTCGCCGATCGCGGCTTCTCGGCCGGCATCGTCACGCAGGCCGCGTTCCAGGGCGCGCTCAACGCCTTCACGCTGCCGTTCATCGTCTACCTGCAGATCGCCCTCGGCTTCGACGCGCTCACCGCAGGGCTCAACCTGCTCGCCTTCAGCCTCGGCGCGATGGTCGGCACGGGCGTCGTCATCCCGCTCGTCGCGCGGGTCGGCAAGTACCTCGTGACGCTCGGCGCCGTGACGCTCGCCGCCGGCGTGCTGTGGACGTTCGCGATCGTCGCCGACACCGGCGCCGCGTTCACGGGCTGGGCGGCGGTCTGGCCGATGCTCATCGCCGGCATCGGGCTCGCGCTGCTCGTGATCCCGCTCGTCGATGTCGCGCTCGCGACCGTGCCGGTCACCGACGCCGGGGCCGCCTCCGGGGCGTACAGCACGTTCCAGCAGCTCGGCGCGGCGGCGGGCGTGGCGATCTCGACGACCGTGTTCTTCTCGATCGTCGGCGACGACTGGAGCCGCGAGCACGTGCTCACCGCCCTGCAGGCCTCGGTCTGGGTCGCGGTCGCCGGTTTCGCGATCGCCGCCGTCGCGAGCCTGCTGCTGCCCGGGCGGGCCGCCGTGCAGGCCCACCTCGACGAGGAGCGCCGGCTCGCCGAGGGCGACGCCGCGATCGAGGCGGATGCCGCGGTCGAGGCGGATGCTGCGGTCGAGGCGGATGCCGCGTCCGCGACGCCGATCGTCGTCGCGACGGGCCCCGCCTCGGCGGGCTGATCCCCACGCGCGGATCCCCGCGCGCGGCCCGCACCCCACCGGTGCGCGAGTCGCCGGAACGTGCGCTTCGCCGGGCCGGGAAGCGCATTTTCCGGCGAGTCGTGCGACACGAGGCGGGTGGCACGTCAGCACCGCGCGGCGAGTCGCCGAAAGTTGCGCTTCGCCGACCCGGGAAGCGCACGTTTCGGCGAGTCGTGCGCGGGGGGACGGGTTGCGGCGGCGAGTCAGCGCGGCGCGGCGGCGAGGGCCGCGAGGGCCCGGCGGTCGGGCTTGCCCGAGGCGAGCAGGGGCCAGGGGTCGGCGACCACGAGCCGCACGGGCCGGGCGGCGGGGCCGAGGCCCGAGGCATCCGTCGCCTCGCGGAGCCGGCCGAGCTCGAACTCCTCGTCGTCGACCTCGACGCCCTCCGTGCCGGCGCCCACGACGACCGCCGCCCGCTCGCCCCACTCGGGGTCGGGCACCGCGACGACGACCGCGTCGCCGCATCCGGGCAGCCGGCGCACCGCGCGCTCGACCTCGCCGAGCACGACCTTCACGCCGCCCGAGATCATGACGTCGTCGGCGCGTCCGCGCACGCGCAGCCGGCCGGTGCCGGCATCGAACTCGCCGAGGTCGCCCGTGCGGTACCAGCGCACGCCGCGATCGACGACGAACGCCGCCGCGGTGCGCTCGGGGTCGTCGAGGTAGCCGTCGGCGAGGCTCGAGCCGCCGAGCTCGATCGAGCCGTCGTCGAAGCGGATGCGCGTGTCACCGATCGGCAGCCCGTCGTACACGCACCCGCCCGCGGTCTCGCTCGAACCGTAGGTGCGCACGATGCGCGCACCGAGCGCGTCGGCCCGGGCCGCGACCTCGGCGCCGAGCGCCTGCCCGCCGACGAGGATCGCGTCGAACGACCGCAGCGCCGCCGCGATGAACGCGTCGCGCTCGGCCGCCTCGACGACCCGGCCGAGCTGCACCGGCACGAGCGACGTGTAGTGCGGCACGTCGGGCAGCATGCGGGCGGATGCCTCGGCGAACGCCGCGGGCCTGAAGCCGCCCCCTCCCCCGTCGCCGACCACGACGACCTCGGTACCGGCGACGATGCCGCGAACGAGCACCTGCGCCCCCGCGATGTAGTGACCCGGCAGGGCGAGCAGCCACTGCCCGGGCCCGCCGAGCGCATCGTGGGTCGCGTGCGCGCTCGCCTCGAGCGCGCCGGCCGACAGCAGCACGCGCTTCGGGCGGTCGGTCGACCCGCTCGTCTCGACCACGAGCGCGACGGCGTCGTCGACCTCGCGGCCCGCGACGCGCGCCGCCGCACGATCCTGGGGTGCACCTTGGCGGAAATCGTGGGCCATCTCATCCGCCGCCTGCGGGACTGCTCCCCCGGAAGCCGCCGGGCCGGGCACCGGCCAGACGGCGGGGCCGCCGTCGAGCGCGGCGGCGAGCGCGGCGGTCAGCGCCGAGGCATCCTCGGCCGCAACCTGCACGAGCGGTTTCATGTCACCGCCCGAGCTAGAAGTGCCACGGGTACGGCCCCCAGTCGGGGTCGCGCTTCTCGAGGAACGCGTCGCGGCCCTCGACCGCTTCATCCGTTCCGTAGGCGAGCCGGGTCGCCTCACCGGCGAAGACCTGCTGGCCGACCATGCCGTCGTCGACCGCGTTGAACGCGAACTTCAGCATGCGGATCGCCGTCGGCGACTTCGTGAGGATCGTGCGCGCCATCGCGATCGCCTCGCGCTCGAGCTCGGCGTGCGGCACGACCCGGTTCACGGCGCCCATCTCGTAGGCGCGGTCGGCCGAGTACTCCTCGGCGAGGAAGAAGACCTCGCGCGCGAACTTCTGACCGATCTGGCGGGCGAAGTACGCCGAGCCGTAACCGGCATCGAAGGAACCCACGTCGGCATCGGTCTGCTTGAAGCGCCCGTGCTCGCGCGACGCGATCGTGAGGTCGCAGACCACGTGGAGCGAGTGCCCGCCACCGGCCGCCCAGCCGGGCACGACCGCGACGACGACCTTCGGCATGAAGCGGATGAGCCGCTGCACCTCGAGGATGTGCAGGCGGCCGACCGCCGCGTGCCCGTGCGGGTCGGCAGTGCCGCCCGACCCGTCGACGATCGCGGTCTCGGCGTCGGAGTACTTGTAGCCGTCGCGTCCGCGGATGCGCTGGTCGCCGCCCGAGCAGAACGCCCAGCCGCCGTCCTTCGGGCTCGGGCCGTTGCCCGTGAGCAGCACGACGCCGATGCGCGGGTTCGTGCGGGCGTCCTCGAGGGCCCGGTACAGCTCGTCGACCGTGTGCGGGCGGAACGCGTTGCGCACCTCGGGCCGGTCGAACGCGATGCGCGCGATGCGGCCGTCGAGCGAGTGGTGGTAGGTGATGTCGGTGAACGACGCCCCGACCGGAGCCTCGGCCCACTCGCCCGGATCGAACAGTTCGGAGACCTCGGCGCTCATGCACCCAAGCCTATTGCGGCGCCCGCCGGCGGGCGGGCCGGCCCGCGAGGCGCTGCCGCGCGAGGGCTGCCCGCCGCAGCGGGCCGCCGCAGTCGCGCGGTCTCAGACGCCGGTGCCCGTCGCCCCGGCGAGCATGCCGCTCACGAGCGCATACGCCGCCGTGCCCACGGTGAGGACACCCCACGTCAGCGGGATCGCCGCCGCGATGACGACGAGGATGCCGCCGACGCCGATCGCGATGTCGCGCCCGGTCGACTCGGCGCGCACCTCGGTCGCCTCGAGTCCGAACTCGTCGATTCCGTCAGCGCCCATGCGTCCCACCCTATTCCCCTGTTCGCGTCAGTCCACCGGATGCGAGACTTGGCTCATGCCGTCCGCCGAACGTCCCGCCGCCCCCGCAGCACTCCCGGCGCTCCCGGCGCTCCCCTCGCTCGACGAGCTGCTCGCCACCGCGCGCGTCGTCGCACTGCCGCTCGTGACGCGCTTCCGCGGCATCGACGTGCGCGAGGCGATGCTCGTCGAGGGGCCCGAGGGCTGGACCGAGTTCAGCCCGTTCGCCGAGTACGACGACGACGAGGCATCCGCCTGGCTGGCCGCCGCGATCGACTACGGCTGGAACGCTCCGCCGCCCGCCCTGCGCGACCGCATCCCCGTGAACGCGACGGTGCCCGCCGTCGATCCCGACAGCGTGCCCGCCGTGCTCGCCCGCTTCGCCGGGTGCCGCACCGCGAAGGTGAAGGTCGCGGGCTCCGACCAGACGCTCGCGCAGGACGTGGCGCGTGTGCGCGCCGTGCGCGAGGCGCTCGGCCCCGAGGGCCGGGTGCGCGTCGACGCGAACGGCGGCTGGAACGTCGACGAGGCCGAGCACGCCATCCATGCGCTCGCGCCGTTCGACCTCGAGTACGTCGAGCAGCCGTGCGCGACGGTCGAGGAGCTCGCCGAGATCCGTCGGCGCACGAAGTACATGGGCATTCCGATCGCGGCCGATGAGAGCGTGCGGCGCGCCGACGACCCGCTCGCGGTCGCCCAGGCGGGCGCCGCCGACCTGCTCGTGATCAAGGCGCAGCCGCTCGGCGGCATCCGCCGCGCGCTCGCCATCGTGGCCGAGGCCGGCCTGCCGGTCGTCGTGTCGAGCGCGCTCGACACGAGCGTCGGCCTCGCGATGGGCGCGCAGCTGGCCGCGTCGGTGCCGTCGCTCGAGTTCGACTGCGGGCTCGGCACGGCGTCGTTGCTGGCGGCGGATGTCTCGGCGTCGCCGCTCCTCGCCGAGGGCGGGTCGATCGCGGTCCGGCGGGTCGTGCCCGACCCCGGGTTGCTCGACCGCTACGCGGCCTCCGAAGAACGGGCCGACTGGTGGATGGAGCGCGTCGGCCGATGCCACGAGGTGCTCTCGCGCGCCCACGCCGCCGGAGCGTGAGGCCGGGGCGCGCGATCAGCTCGTGATCGTCGCGCGGTCGAGGTACGCGGTGATCGCGTCGCGGTTCTTCGTGAGGCAGCCGATGCGCTGTTCGAGCTGTGCACGGCGTTCGGCGAGCGACTCGGCGAGCGCGCGCTGGATGACCGGCGTCTCGGGATCGGCCACGCTCGCGAGGCACGGGATCATGTCGAGGATCACCGCGGTCGGGATGCCGGCGTCGATGAGGTCGCGCACCTGCCCGACCCGCTCGACGGCGCCGTCGGGGTAGTCGCGGTACCCGTTGCTCTCACGCGTCGACGAGATGAGTCCCTGGGCCTCGTAGTAGCGCAGCAGCCGGGTCGACACCCCGGTCTGCGAGGCGAGTTCACCGATGCGCATGACGCCTCCAAGAAATCGATTTGACCTTAACACTAGTGTCAAGGTTCGACACTTGCGGCATGGCTTCTCCGATCACCGCTCCCGCACCCGTCGTCGACGCGCCGTCGCGCACGCGACTCCCCTACAACGGCCTGCTCGCCCTGGCCGCGATCGTGTTCGTCGGCGTCGTCACCGAGATCATGCCGGCCGGCCTCCTGCCGCAGATGAGCGCCGACCTCGGCGTCACCGAGGCGCAGATCGGATGGCTCGTCGCCGCGTACGCCGTGACGACGGCCGTGACGGCCATCCCGCTCACCGCGCTGACCCGAGCCGTGCCGCGAAAGCGACTGCTGCTCGCCCTGGTGGTCGGCTTCGCGCTCGTTAGCGGCGTGACCGCGATCGCCGGCGACTACACGACCATCCTCGTGGCGCGCACGATCGGCGGAATGCTCGCCGGACTCCTCTGGGCGATCGCGGCCGGCTACGCGATGCGCATGGTCGAGCCCGAGCACTCGGGCCGAGCACTCTCGATCGCCATGGTCGGCACGCCGCTCGCCTTCGCCTTCGGCCTCCCGATCGCCACGACCCTCGGCGCGGCGCTCGGCTGGCGCTCGGCGTTCGCCGTGCTCGCGGGCCTCGCGCTCGTGCTCGCCGCGTGGGCCGCGCTCGCGCTACCCGGGTTCCCCGGCGAGAAGGCGGGCTCGCGTCCGCGGCTCGGCACCGTGCTGCGTCTGCCGGGCCTTGTCGCCGTGCTGGCGACGACCGCCGCATTCGTGCTCGCGCACAACGTCGCGTACACCTACATCGCGCCGCTCACGGTGCCGTCGGG
Source organism: Agromyces sp. NPDC055658 (assembly GCF_053618155.1). Classification (NCBI taxonomy): domain Bacteria; kingdom Bacillati; phylum Actinomycetota; class Actinomycetes; order Micrococcales; family Microbacteriaceae; genus Agromyces; species Agromyces sp. NPDC055658. The sequence goes on from NZ_JBSHHD010000002.1 coordinate 190,806, forward strand.
CCTCGACGGACACCTCGACATCGTGCTGCTCGTGTTCGGTGTCTTCGCCGTCGCGGGCGTCCTCGTCTCGGGCGCGCTCGTCGACCGGCACCTGCGCGCGATGGTGCTGATCGCCGCGGTCGCACTCGGCGCGGCGATGATCGCGATCGGATGCCTCGCGGCGCAGCCGATCGCCGTGTACGCCGCGGTCGCGCTCTGGGGCATCGCCTACGGCGGAGCACCGACCCTGCTGCAGTCCGCGCCCGCGCGCATCGCCGGCAGCGCCGCCGACGTCGCCCAGTCGATGGTCGTCGCGACCTGGAACGGCTCGATCGCCGCCGGCGCCTTCATCGGCGGGATCGTGCTCGAGGCCGCCGGGGTCGCCGCCCTGCCCTGGGTCGCCCTCGTGCTCGTCGCCGTCGCGGCGCTCATCGCGTCGACCTCGCGTGCCGCCTTCGCCCCGCTCCGACACTGAGTCGCGCTGCGACTCAGTGTCGGAGGAGCGCGAACGCAACAGGATCGGCCTCGACACGTTGCTTCGCGCCTCCTCGACCGACGGGCTCGGCGCGCGCTCGAGTCATCATCGGCACCGGTCGATTCCCCCCGGATTGGGGTGCAGCCTCCGGGCCGAGAACGCTTCGTCTCAGTGCGGGCACCGATGCCACCGACGGCCCCACCGGCGACGGTGGAGACCGTGCGTGCGCACTGCGCGTCGCACGACCCGATTTCCACCCGAAGGAGACCAGATGTTCAAGAAGACCATGACCACGATCGGGGCGGGCGTCGCGCTCGCCGCGGCGGGCGTGCTCGCGAGCGGCACCGCCGCCTTCGCGCACGAGTGCTTCAACCCGAACCGCTCGGAGCAGGGCAACGCGGGCGCCTCGCACTCGCAGGCCTGGCTGACCGTGCACATCGACGAACTCACCGCCGGACTGCCCGAGGCCGATGCCGAGTGCGTGCTCGACGCGTACGCCGCCACCGGCGCGCCGACGTCGTTCACGATCATGGTGAAGGGCGCGGTCGGCCAGGACGGCACGATCGCCTCGAACAACCCGCACCCCGAGAAGGCGGGCGACGGGTCGGGCATCGACGAGATCTTCGCCGCGCACGGCGCCGACATCGTCGGCAGCTTCGAGAAGTGCGGCGTCCCGATGCCGTTCTGACGCGCGTGCCTCATCCAGGCGGCTACGCCTCCGGTGCGTGTGGCGCACCGGAGGCGTAGCCGTTCGAGCTATGCTCCGGCGGAGCGATCACCAGAGCACGAGCGGCACCGGCATGGTCTGCGCGTCGGCGTAACCGTCTCCGCCGGTGAACACGCCGCGCACGAGGTGCAGGCCGGCGGGCAGCTTCGGAAGCTTGACGTTCACGCGTCCGTCGTCGCCCGCCGCGAGCTCGACCTCGGCGAGCTTCGTGTCGCCCTCGTAGATCGCGAAGCTGCCGACCGGCGCCGAGCCGTCGAGCGCGACGACCTTGCCGAGGTACTTCACGGTCGAACCGGCCTTCGCGAGCGCCTTGCTCGGAGCGCCGACGGCGATCGTCGCGACCGCCGGCGGCGGCTGCTCGTCGACGAGCACGGCGACGCTGCGAGCGGGCACCGTGACCGTGCCGGTCGAGGCATCCCACGTCGTCTGCTTGACGACCTGGTCGGAACCCGACGCCTGCGCCTCGGCGAGCGCGAAGTCGCGCCCGGCGAGCCCGCCGACCGTCTGCGCGATAGCCGTCGGCGAGGCGTTGAAGACGACGAGCGCGCCCTCGAGCTCGGGGTCGACGTCGTCGCCGACGAGGTCGTCGACCTGCATCACGATCACGCCGGGCGTCGCGTCGGGCCCCGAGTTCGGGAACGACACCTTCTGGTCGATCAGCTCGGCGGAGCCCAGCTGCAGCAGGTCGACCGACGAGCGCACGCGCAGCAGGTCGAGGGCGGATGCCTCGGCCGCCGCCATGTCGGCCGCGGTCGGCTTCAGCGCGGGGTCGGCGAGGAGCGGCTGCATGATCGGCCACTTGTCGCCGTTGTCGGCCTCGCCCGGCAGGCCCGAGCCGAAGGTCGACTCCTGCCCGGTCCAGTCGACACGGTTGAACCAGTCGCCCGAGTCGTAGCTGTTGCGGTCGAGCGACTTCGATCGCAGCAGTTCAGTGCCCGCGTGCCAGAACGAGGGCGACTGCGAGAGCGTCACGGTCGCGAGCGACAGCGTGTTCATGCGCACGCGGTCGGCCATCGACGTCGACTGCGGCAGCTTGAACACCGAGAGGTCGAAGAGCGTCTCGTTGTCGTGGGCGTCGACGTAGTTGATCACCTCGTCGGGCTCGTCGGCGTAGCCGGCGGGCGCACCGCGGTAGTCGAGCTGGTCGCCGCGCACGGTCTCGCCCGAGGCATCCTCGAGCTCGTAGTCGCGCAGGTTGCCCGCGAGGCCGAGCTTCACGAGGTCGGTCTGGTGGCCGAGGTCGGCGAGCTGGTCGGCCTGCGACGGCGTGCCGGGTCGTCCGTTCGGGTCGGTGCCGAGGCCGGTGCCGAAGCCCTGCTGGAAGGTCGACGTGCCGTCGACCGGGCTGCCGCCGTGCACGGCGTCGCGCAGCCGGTCGTTGAAGGTGCCGATGCCGGTGCCGCCGAGCTGGCCCTGCGTCGCCTGCTCGAACAGCGCGTTGTTCGCGACCTCGCCGAAGTTCCAGCCCTCGCCGTAGAGGTAGATGGCCGCACCGTCGACCCCGTCGGCCTCGAGCGTCAGCTCGTCGAGCGCGGCGCGGATCGCGAGCATGTTCTCCTTCGAGTGGTGCCCCATGAGGTCGAACCGGAACCCGTCGACCTTGTACTGCTTCGCCCACAGCACGACGGAGTCGACCATGAGCTTCTGCGCCGCCTCGTGCTCGGTCGCGACGTTCTGGCAGCACGTCGAGGTCTCGACGGCGCCGAACGCGTTGAGCCGCTGGTAGTAGCCGGGCACGATGCGGTCGAGCACGCTCTTGCCGCCCTGTCCCGCCTCGGCCGTGTGGTTGTAGACCTCGTCGAGCACGACCTGCAGGCCGTCGGCGTGCAGCGCGCCGACCATCTCGCGGAACTCCTCGACGCGCGCGCCGCCCTCGGCGTCGACGGCGTACGAGCCCTCGGGCGCCTGGTAGTGGTACGGGTCGTAGCCCCAGTTGAAGCCGTCGGCGGCACGCACCTGCTCGATACATGCCTGCTGCTCGGCCGACGCGGGCCCGTACGACGCGAGGTCGCAGTCGGGCACGGCCTGCGCGTCGCGTCGCTCGTCGATCGTGGCGATGTCGAACGTCGGCAGCAGGTGCACGGTGTTGATGCCCGCGTCGGCGAGCTCGCGCAGCTGCTTCGTGCCGGCGGAGTCGCGCGTGAACGCGCGGTAGGTGCCGCGCTCGGCCTCGGGCACGGTCTCGTCGGTGATCGAGAAGTCGCGCACGTGCAGCTCGTAGATCGCACGGTCGACCGGGCGCTCGACCACCGGCGCCGGCGTCTCGGCCCACTGCTCGGGGGCGAGGGCCGGGTCGTCGAGGTCGACGACGACCGAGCGCGCCGAATTCGTCGTGAGGGCCACGGAGTACGGGTCGGTCACCGAGTTGGTCTCGATCTTCCCGGTCGTCGGCGCGTACACCTCGACGCGCCAGCGGTACTCGTCGTCCTTCGAGAGGGATGCCTCGGGCACCGCCCACGTTCCGGTCTCGGCGTCGAAGGCCGCATCGACGAGCTCGGGGTCACCGGCCGCGCCGGCGGCCCACCGCTCGAGCTTCACCGACTGCGCCGTCGGCGCCCAGACGGCCGCCGTCGCCGTGGCGGCGTCGCCGCTGCCCGACCAGCTCGTGCCGAGCGGTGTCGACGCGAGCGCGTCGGCGTAGAGGTCGTCGAGCACGCCCGGCACCTGCACGCCCGTGAAGGCGGTGAGCTCGTCGCCGACCCGCTGCGCGACCGCGAGCTGCTCGGTGAGCAGCCCGGCGACCTCGGCGCGGTCGAGCCCGACCGGGTGAAGTGCGAGGTAGCCCTCGAGCGCCGGGAAGCGCTCGAGCTGGCCGTCGCTGAGCCCGGCGGGGTCGAGCTCGAGCTCGACGGCGTCGCCGCCGCCCGTCACCGCGCCGTCGTCGACCGCGAGGCCGGTGTCGGCCGCGTGCTCGATCGACCACGAGGCATCCCCGGCCGCCGCGCCGCCGAGCAGGTCGGCCGGCCAGGCGAGCGTGTCCTCGTCGACCCAGTGCGCACGCGACTGGCCGGTGCCGGCGAGCGGCGGGTCGGTCACGACGATCTCGAGCGCGTGCGTGGCGAGCGTGTAGCGGAACTCGACGAGCTTGCCGCCCGTCGCGGTGAACGTGTAGTTCGCGCCGCCCGGGGCTCCGCCGGCACCGTAGTTCTCGTCCCAGCTGAGGCCGTGCGCGACCTTCACCTCGTACGAGCCGTCGGGGATCGCGGTGGTCGCGAACGTGTAGACGCCGTCCTTGTCGCCGTCCTGCATGAGCGAGGCGAGGCAGTCGGGCGCCCAGTCGCCCGCGCAGCCGATCTCCTGCTGGAAGCTGCCGGGCAGCGTCACGACCGGGCCCTCGGCCGTCGAGGAGACGACCTTCGTGGCGGGGTTCCAATAGAAGGTGACGGGCTTCGATCCGTCGGTCGAGTAGGCGATGTTGCCGCCGTTCTGCTCGCCGTCGGCGCCGTAGTTGACGTCCCAGTTGCCGTTGAGGGCGACCTTGTACTCGTAGTCGCCGGCCGGCACGTCGAAGGTGCCGGCGTAGATGCCGTCGGCGCGCAGCGTCAGCTTCGCCGCCTCGCAGCCCGGCGCCCAGTCGCCCGCGCAGCCCATCTCGCTGTTGTGCGAACCGGGCACCGTGACGAGGTCGATCGGCTGCTCGGGCTCCTCGCCGCCGTCGGCGAGGTTCACGGCGTTGCCGACCGACGCGTAGGTCGAGGCCGCCGTGCGGTTTCCCGCCGCGTCGGTCGAGATCGCGCGGTACTCGATGAGCGTGCCCTTCGCGAGCCCCGCGGTGTCGTGGAACACTCGCGGGCTCGTGTCCTCAGCGGTGCCGAGCGCATGCCATGCGTCGTCGCCGGTCGCGCCGGCGACGCGCCACGCGAAGCTCGTCTCCTGCCACGTCGCGTCGTCGACGTCGGCGGCGACGGCGCTCACGCCGGTCACGCCGGCGCCCGCGGCGGGCGTCGCGACGGTGATCGCGGGCGCCGCGTCGGGGGCGCTCACCTCGCGGTCGGCGCGGAGCACGACGGTGCCGCGCGCGGGCACGGCGACCGAGGCCACGCCGTCGGCGTCGGCGGTGACCGCCGGGCCGTCGGTGCCGTAGAGGGGCGCGAACTCGCCGCCCTTCGTGAGCGTCGGCACGTTCACCGTGCGGGCCTCGTTCGCGTTGTTCGCGGCGACGAGGTACTCGACCTTCTCCGTGCGGTCGACCCGGCTGAAGGCGTAGACGCCCGCGCCGTCGTCGACGTAGCGCTCGATCTGCGCACCGCTCGAGAGGGCGGGGTGCGCCTCGCGCAGCTCCGCGAGCGCGGCGATGTGCTCGTAGAGCGGGGCATCCGTGCCGTAGCGGTCGACGCTGCCGGCCTGCTCGCCCGTCACGAGCTGCTGGTTCTGGTACTCGGCGACCTGGCTCGCGAAGAGCGACTGGCGGGCGTCCTTGTCGCCGCCGGTGCCGGCGAAGCCCTGCTCGTCGCCGTAGTAGACGACGGGCTGGCCGCGGGTGAGGAACATCAGGTCGTGCGCGAGCTCGTCGCGCTCGAGCGGAGCGTCGGTCGACTGCAGGAAGTGGCCGACACGACCCATGTCGTGGTTGCCGAGGAACGTCGGCAGCGCCGTCGCCGACGAGTCGGGCGTCGTGTAGTAGTCGTCGCCCGCGAACAGCGACTGCAGGTTCTTCGCCGAGTTGCCCGCCGCGAAGCTCACCGCCTGCGACTGGAACGTGAAGTCGAGCACCGAGCTCATGTCGGTCTTGCGCACGTAGGGGCTCAGCTTCTTCGGGTCGGCGTCGTAGACCTCGCCGAACATGAAGAAGTCGTCCTTGCCGGCGGCGTGCGCGTAGTCCTGCACCTCGGTCGCCCACTGCTGCCAGAACTCGAAGTTCACGTGCTTCGCGGTGTCGATGCGGAAGCCGTCGATGCCGAGGTCGATCCACGTGTCGTACACGTCGACGAAGCCGTTCACGACGGTCGGGTGCTCGGTCATGAGGTCGTCCAGGCCCGAGAAGTCGCCGTAGGTGACCGACTCGCCCTCCCAGGTCGAGTCGCCGCGGTTGTGGTACAGCGTGGGGTCGTTGAGCCAGGCCGGCACCTTGAGGTTCGCGTCGGCCTCGGAGAGCTTCGGGGTGTACGGGAAGCTCGTCGCCGCGTCGAGCTCGGGGAAGTCCGCGCCCGTGTCGGCGCCGGCGAAGTCGGAGGGCTTGAACGCGGTGCCGTCGGCGTCGAGGTACGGGCTCGTCGCCTGGTCGATGTACGAGTACTGCCCCTCCTCGTAGTCGATGACGTCGGCCGTGTGGTTCGTGATGATGTCGAAGTACACCTTGATGCCGCGCTCGTGCGCATCGGCGATGAGCGCCTCGAGCTCGGCGTTCGTGCCGAGGTGCGGGTCGATCTGGGTGAAGTCGGTGACCCAGTAGCCGTGGTAGCCGGCGCTCGCGTTCGCACCCTCGCCCTGCACCGGGCGGTTCTTGAAGCTCGGGGTCAGCCAGATCGCGGTCGTGCCGAGGCCCTCGATGTAGTCGAGCTTCGAGCGGAGGCCCGCGAGGTCGCCGCCCTCGTAGAAGCCCTTGTCGGTCGGGTCGAAGCCCGTCGTGAGCCGGTCGCCGGTCAGCCCGCCCTCGTCGTTGGCGGGGTCGCCGTTCGCGAAGCGGTCGGTCATCACGAAGTAGAACGTCTCGTCACTGCCGGGCTGGCGCACCGGCGCGGCGACGAGGGCCGCATCGGATGCCTCGTCGTAGGCGCCGGCCATCGCCGCCTGCGTCAGCTCGAGGCCGACCTTCTTGAGGTTGTCGTCGAACACGACCCGCACGGTCGTGTCGCCCGCGACCGTCAGCGGGATGTTGTCGCCCCCGCCGTTCAGTCCGTACGCCTCGTCCCACGAGTCGTTCACGGCGACCTTGTACTCCCACGCGCCTGCCGGCACGGTGAACTCGGCGGCGTAGACGCCTGCGGTCGCGGTCGGCACGAGCTCGGTCTCGGCGCAGTCGGGCGCCCAGTCGCCGGCGCAGCCGAGTTCGGACTGCAGGCTGCCGACGAGGGCGAAGCTGCGGTCGTCGGCCGCCGCCGCGCTCAGGCCGAGCCCGGGGGCGAAGCTCAGCGCCGTGACGGCGAGCCCTCCCACCAGCGCTGAGGCGAACCACCTGCGAGCGAGCGCGCGTTGCGTCATCCTTGACTCCCGATTCCCGGCACGACTCCGTGCCACCGACACTGCTCGCGAAGGTAGCAGCGCCGCGCGCGTTAATGCAAGCGTTTACAACATGGATGCCTCAGCGTGACGCGATCGTTGGATTCATGCTGCTCTCAGTCGTGCAAGCGCTGCCAAGATCGGTCGGTTTCGAGTCAGCGGGGGCCGCTCCGCGTCGGTATGCTCGACCGGCGGGTGGCGTTGGCGAAGGCCGTCAGAGCAGGCGCGCGTACGCGCCCGCGCGGAACTGCTCCTCACGCAGCCGCCGCGCGTCCTGCCGCAGCTGGTGCCGGCGCGCGAGCTCCTCGCGGTCGAGCGGTTGCGCGGCGGGGCGCCGGTCTCCGATGCGGATTGCAGCGAGTGCGCGCGTCATCCATCCGGACAAGCCCGAGCGGCGGGGGCGGAGTGCCGTGGATGCTGATGCGGCGAGTGCCGTGTTCATGGTGATCCCCTGTCGTTGCCGGTTCCCGCCTTCGCGGGCCGTGAGACCATCCCACCGCGATGCGATCGTCGGGGAATCGGCAAGCACTACCGAGATCACCGGTAGGCGCTACCGAGATCATTCCGACAGCAGATTCCGCTCCTCCGCGATGCGCACGGCGTCCTGCCGGGACGCGACGCCGAGCTTCGCGAGCACGGCGGCGACGTGGCTGTCGACCGTGCGCACCGACACCACGAGGCGGTCGGCGATCTCGGCGTTCGTGAGTCCCTCCGCGAGAAGCCGGAGCACCCCGAGCTGCCGCTCGGTGAGTCCCTCCGGGTTGGCGCGGGTGGGGCTCGACGGCCCTCGCGGGATGCTCCGGGCGCCCCGGTCCCGGAGCTCCGCCCTGACCCGCCGGGCGAGCGGCACGGCGCCGATGCGATCGAGGATGGCGATCGCCTCGATGAGATCCGCCTCGTCGGGGCTCTCGGCGAGTGCGGCCGCCTCGTGGTACGGCGCACCCGCCGCTCGCCACAGCTCGGCGGCGCGACGCCACTCGCCGCGCGCCTGCACGGCGAAGGGATGCGGATCGTCGTCGCCCACCTCGACCTCGTCGCCCGCCCGCCGCAGCAGGTACGCCAGTTCGGCGTGCAGTGCGCGGGCCTCACGGCGCTCGGCCTCGCCGAACTCGGGGCGGGCGATCGTGCGCGCCGCGTCGGCGTCGCCGCGCAGCAGCGCGGCTTCGGCCCTGGCGGCGGCCACCGGGCCGCGCCGCTGCAGCTCGCCGAGCTCCACGGCGAGGTGGTGCGCCTCGTCGAGCAGCTCGCCGGCGCCGTCGTCACCGCGTCGGAGGCGCACGGTGCCGGCCACCGTGAGGGCGACGCAGCGGGCGTGCGGCATGTCGGGTGGCGGCTCGACGAGCGCCAGGGCGTCGTCCCAGCGAGCCCGGGCGAGGTCGAGTCTCGCCTGTTCCATGCGCTGGTAGGTCGCGAAGCCGATGAACTCCGATCGCTCGGTCAGGTCGAGCGCCCGGGCGAGGTGCTGCTCGGCCTCGTCGAGCCGGTACTGGTCGAGCAGCGCCCAGACCAGGTTCACGAACGCGCGCGCCGCGTCTTCGATGTCGTCGATCGACAGCGCCGCATCGGCGGCCTCGAGCAGTTCGCCGACGCCCTCCTCGAGGCCGATGAAGAGCAACCCGGTGCCGTGGTTGTTGAGGGCATGCGACAGCACCCGCCGGTCGCCCGTCTCGCGCGAGATCGCGATCGCACGCGCGGCGAGGTCGAGGGCCCGGTGCGTGTCGTGGGCGAGCAGCGCGAGCTGCGCCTCGTTGCTGAGTGCCATCGCGTGAAGGCTCGGGTCGCCCGCCTCGGCAAGCACCGCGGAGGCCTCGCGGGCGGCGGCCTCGGCGTCGGATCGGTGACCGTCGAACCAGTCGAACCGGGAGAGCCACCGCAGGCTCGCCCCGAGCCTGCGGGCATCGCCGAGCTCACGACGGAGCGCGACCGCCCGCTTCTGCGCGGTCACCGCCGCACTCGCCGCCCCGATCGTGTACGACTCGATCGCGAGCTCCTCGTAGAGCTCGACGAGGTCGGCCGGGCGGTACCGATCGGAGTGGGCGAGCGCCGCACGGAAGTGCGCGGCCGACTGCCGATGCGCGCCCGAGGCCGCGGCATCGCGGGCCGCGCGCGGCGCCCACTCGACGAGCGCATCGACATCGCCCGCCGCAGCCGCGTGGTGCACGAGGCGCGCGGGATCGGCGATCCCCACGTCGAGCAGCGCGACGAGCGCCGCGTGCTCGACCTCGATGCGACGCGACGCCGGCAGTCCGTCGACGACCGCCCGCCGGGTCAGTTCGTGGCGGAAGCGCACGCCGTCGGGGCGGACGTCGAGCAGGCCGCCCTCCTCCGCCGTGCGCAACGCACCTGCCGCGCCGGGCACGAGGCGGGCGAGCAGCACGGGATCGACGGAGGACGGCACCACGGCCAGCTGCTCGACATGCTCCTGCGTCAGCGCGTCGAGCCGCCGCAGGCGACCGGTGACGGCGTCGACGACCGTCCGCGGCACGCCCGATTCGTCGGCCGACGCGACCACCTCGCGCACGAAGTAGGGGTTGCCGGCCGTCGTCTCGAACACGCGGTCGGCGTCGAGTCCGCTGCCGGCGATGAGCTCGCCCACGGCGCCCGAGCTGAGCCGGCGGGGCGCGAGCCTCCCGACCCGGTCGCCGTGGCCGAGGTCGCCGAGCAACCGGCCCAGCGGGTGGTCGCGTTCGATCTCGTCGCGATAGGTGATGACGAGCGCCGCGGGCAGCTCGTCGATGCGTCGCGCGAGGTAGCGCAGCGCATCGAGGGTCGCCTCGTCGGCCCAGTGCACGTCCTCGACGACGAGCACCGTGCCCGAGGCATCCGAGAGCTCGTCGCGGAGGGCGGCGAACACCTCTTCGCGCTCACCGGTGCGGAGCGCCTCGCCGAGTCGCGGGCCGACCGCGCGCTCGAGGTCGCGCAGCGGCCCGAGCGGCCGGGGTGTCGACATCGCGTCGCACGCGCCGAGCAGCACCCGCACGCCTCCGGGCGGATCAGCCCGGAGCGCGTTCACGAGACTCGACTTGCCGATGCCGGCTTCGCCGTGCAGCAGCACCACCCGGCCGTGCCCCATCGACGCGTCGCTCGCGGCGCCGCGCAGTTCGTCGAGTTCTCGATCCCGCTCGAGCAGCTCCCTGCCCATGGGGTGATCGTGCCCGCAGGCGGCCGACTCCGCAACAGGGGCGGCCCTGACTCACCCCTGCCCCTCGAGCCCGAGCCCGCTCGCGCGGGCCCGCGCCACAGTCGCCCGCCGTCTGTCGCCCCTCTTCCTGCGCCGAGTTGCCGAAAAGCGCTGCTCGTGGCGCGATGAGCAGCGTTTTTCGGCAACTCGCCGCTGGGAGGGAGAGGCGGGGAGGGGCGGAGGGAGAGGCGGGGAGGGCGGAGGCGTTGAGGGGGGAGGCGGGGATCAGAGACCCGAGTACGCGTGCAGCCCCTTGAAGAACAGGTTGACCACGGTGAAGTTGAACAGCACCGTCGAGAAGCCGATGATCGCGAGCCAGGCCGAGCGCGAACCGCGCCAGCCGCGCGTCGCGCGCGCGTGGATGTAGCCGGCGTAGACCACCCAGATGATGAAGGTCCACACCTCCTTGGTGTCCCAGCCCCAGTAGCGGCCCCAGGCGCGCTCGGCCCAGATCGCGCCGGCCATGAGGGTGAACGTCCAGAGGATGAAGCCGATGATCGTGACCCGGTAGGCGAGGGTCTCGAGCGTGACCGAGTCGGGCAGCGTCGCGAGGAAGCTCTTCTTCACGGCCTGCGCGCTCGCCACGAGCGACTCGCGTCGCGCCTGCATGAGCTGCACGACCGAGAGCGCGAAGCTCAGCGCGAAGAAGCCGACCGACGTCGTCGCCACGAACACGTGGATCACGAGCCACGCCGACTGCAGTGCCGGCGGCAGCGGCACGACCGAGACGTAGAAGTTCACCGTCGCGACGCCGAGCAGGATGAGCACGAGCCCCGTGACGAACGTGCCGAGGAACCGCAGGTCGTGCTTCGCGACCAGCAGCACGACGAGATAGACCGTCGTGATCACGAGCGTGCCGGTGAGCGCGAACTCGTACATGTTGGCCCACGGCACGCGCTCGGCGGCGATGCCGCGCAGCACGTCGGCGGTGAGGTGCAGCAGCCAGGCGACGACCGTCATCGCGACCGCGACGCGCAGCGCCGGCGAACGCCCGTAGTCGACGGTCGCACCGTCGTCGACGGCGCTCTTCCAGCGCGAGCGACGGCCTGCGGCGGGCGACCCGGTCGAACCGGATGCCGCGACCGGGGCCGCACCGGCCGTCGACGCCTTCGCCGCGGCGGCCGCCTGCAGCACGCCGACACGTTCGCCCGTGCTCTCTGCCGAGGCATCCACCGCCGCGTCTGCCGCCGCCGCGGCCGCAGCACCGCGCTTCGCGAGGTCGATCGCGTACGCGATGAACGCGATCGCGTACACGGCCATCGCCGAGTAGACGCAGAGGACCGAGATTTCGTCGAGGGAGGGCACGTGACTACCTTACGTCGTGGGTTTCGCGGTGTCGTCTGGGGATTCGGCGGCGGCCGCCGGCACGGGCGCGGCGTCGTCGGCCGCTTCGGGAACCGGCCCGGCGAGCCGGTCGGCGAACGCGCCGACGGCCTGTTCGAGGTTCGGGTCCTCGCCGCGCGCGAGGCCGGCGAACTCGAGCACGCGGGTGCCGTCGCGTCGCGTGGCGACCTTCACCCACATGCGGCGGCGCGGCACGAAGAGCGAGAGCAGCAGTCCGCCGAGGATGAGGATCGCGAACACCAGCACCCAGCCCTGCGTCGGGTCGTGGTGGATGTCGAACGACGCGAACCGCTTGACCGACTGGTCGAACGAGCGGTCGTCGGTCGGCGCCGCGTCGGCCCGGTCGGCCGCGACCTCGACCGCGGGAGCCGCATCGGTGCTGTCGTCGACGAACTCGACCGTGCCGCGTCCGCCGGGCAGTTCGGTCACCTGCCCGGGCATGAGCTCGATCGAGGCGACGTCGGTGTTGCGACCGTTCAGCTGCGTCATGTCCGACGGGTCGAGCGTGTAGACCGACGTGGGCTTGCCCGCGTCGATGCCGAGGTCGCCCTCGTAGACCGTGAGCGACAGCACCGGGTAGACGAGGTCGGGATACGTCGAGGCCGACGCGCCGTTGTCCATCGTCTCCTGCGTCGGGTAGAACAGGCCGATCATGCCGAGCTGTTCGTCGAGCCCGTCGGTGACCTTGATGACGCCGATCGAGAACAGGTTCGCGTCCTGCGGCAGGAACGGCACCGCGTCGTCGAACACGACCTCGCCCGACGGGTCGCGGACGACGACGTGCGGTGCGTACCCGTTGCCGAGCAGGTAGACGTCGGTGCCGTGGGTTCGCAGCGGGTCGTTGACCTTGACCGCGCCCTCTTCGAGGGTGCCGTCGCGGTCGGTCACGGTGACGTGCGCGGTGAAGTCGACGGGCTGGCCGAGCGCGTCCTGGTTCTCGGTCTCGTACACCGCGTCGAGCTCGCCCAGCGAGAGCTTGTACGGGTCGAGCTCGGCGTCGCTGAAGAACCGGCCGGGGTTGAACGAGTCGAACGCGGCGAGCGTATTGACGAACGACTGCCCCTCGACGACGACGCGCTGGCCGGCGAAGCCGAACCCGCCGCCGACGCCGACGGCGACGAGCACGCCGAGCATCGCCGTGTGGAACACGAGGTTGCCGGTCTCGCGCAGGTACCCGCGTTCGGCCGACACGCTCGGGTCGCCCCGCAGTTCGTACGGTTCGACGCGGTACCCCTGCTGCTTCAGCAGCTTGGATGCCTCGGCCACCGCCGTCTCGGCGTCGACGCCGTCGGGCAGGGCGCGCTCGGTGTAGCCCGCAAGGCGGTTCAGCCGGGCCGGCGTGCGCGGCGGCCGGGCGCGCAGCGCCTCGAAGTGGTGCTTCGTGCGCGGGATGATGCAGCCGATGAGCGACACGAACAGCAGCAGGTACACGGCCGAGAACCAGGCCGACGTGTAGACGTCGAACATCTGGAAGCGGTCGAGCACCGGCGCGAGGTCGGGGTTGTCGGTGAAGTACTGGGTGACGCCGTTCGGGTCGCTCGATCGCTGCGGCACGAGCGAGCCCGGCACCGCGGCGATCGCGAGGAGCAGCAGCAGCAGGATCGCCGTGCGCATGCTCGTGAGCTGTCGCCAGCCGAACCGCAGCCAGCCGACGAAGCCCAGCTTCGGCTGGGCGATGCCGTCGCCGCCGTCGCCCGGGGCGGGCGCCTTGGGCTCGGGCGAGTCGAAGTGATCGGCGGGGCGCAGCGGATCGACGCCGTGCGTGTCGTGAGCCGGTCGAGGGCCCTTCCGATCAGAGGACGAGGTCGATGCCACTCATCACTCCCTGCAGGTCGCTCATCCACGCGGTCCAGAGGCCCGACACCATGATCAGTCCGATCACGATGAGCAGGCCGCCGCCGATGAGGTTGATGGTGCGGACATGTCGGCGCAGGAACGCCATCGACCCCGTCACCCAGCCGAACCCGAGGGCGACGAGGAGGAAGGGGATGCCGAGGCCGATGCAGTACGCGAGGCCGAGCAGCACGCCGCGCCAGACCGACTCGCTGTTGAGGCTCAGCGCGGACACGGCGACGAGGGCCGGGCCCATGCACGGGGTCCAGCCGAGGCCGAACACGACGCCGAGCAGCGGTGCCCCCGCGAGCCCCGTCGCGGGGCGCCAGCTCGGCTTGAACTGGCGCTGCATGAAGGTGAACTGGCCGATGAACACGAGGCCCATGCCGATGAGCACGACGCCGAGCACGCGCGTGATCGGGTCCTGCCAGGCGCGCAGCCACGCGCCCGCCGCGCCCGCGAGCGCGGAGTAGATGAGGAAGATCGCCGTGAATCCGGCGATGAAGAGCAGCACGCCGAGCAACAGGCGACGGCGGTTGCGTCGTTCGATCGCGGCATCGGCCGAGGCATCCGTGAACCCGCCGATGTAGCCGAGGTAGCCCGGAACCAGCGGGAGCACGCACGGCGAGAGGAACGAGATGACGCCGGCCGCGAGGGCGATCGGCACCGCGATGAGGAGTTGGCCGCTGAAGACGATCTCGCCGGGCGACACGTCAGTTCTCCTCGAGCAGGCTGTCGACGAGCCCGCGGAGGATCGACGCGTCCTCGAGCTGGCCGAGCACCCGGGCCGCGACGCGGCCCTGCTTGTCGAGCACCAGCGTCGTCGGCACTGCGGCGGGCGGAACGTCGCCCGCGAACGCGAGCTGCACGTCGCCGTCGTCGACGTCGAGGATCGAGGGGTACTCGACGCCGTAGGTCTTCTCGAAGGCGTTGGCGTTGCCGGCCTGGTCGCGCACGTTCACGCCGACGAATGCGACATCCTCTTCGCCCGAGCCGTAGTGATCGTAGACCTCTTCGAGGATGGGCGCCTCGACCCGGCACGGCGCGCAGCCCGCGTACCAGAAGTTCACGACCGTGACCTGGCCCTCGGTGTCGGCCGAGTCGAACTCGTCGCCGTCGGCCGTCTCGCCCGAGAACGCGACGGGCTCGCCGCGCGAGCCCTCGTCGAACTCCGAGATGCTGCCGTCACCGGCGATGTAGTTCTTGCCGCTGCCCTCGCGGAACTGGTCGGCGAGCGGGTCGCTCGTGCAGCCCGTCAACAGCAGCGCGGTCGCCGCGGCGATCGCGACGATCCCGACCGTCGGTCGAGTAGCGCCGCGCGCAGCGCGACGCGTATCGAGACCACGTGCACGAACACGCATCACACCGCACCCACATCCGTCGCCTGCGCGGCGAGTCCCGCCGCGGGATCCGTGTACCCGACCTCGACGAAGCGGCGTCCGGCGGCACTGCCTGCGGCGCCCTGCATCTCGAGGGTCGTGATGCTCGACAGCGCGCAGCGTCGTCGCCGCGGGTCGTGCGAGAGTCGGACGCCGGCGAGGTGGCGGTGCACCATCCAGATCGGGAGCTGGTGGCTCACGATCACGACGTCGCCGCCGTCGGCCGCGTTCCACGCGTCCTCGATGGCGGCCATCATGCGCGCCGCGATCGAGCCGAACGGCTCGCCCCAGCTCGGCTCCCAGGGGTTCACGAGCAGCCCCCAGTTGCGGATGTCTCGGAGCGCGCCGCCGGGGCCGCGCATGCGTTTGCCCTCGAAGCGGTTCTCGGGTTCGATGACCCGGTCGTCGAGCGTCGGGGTGAGGCCGAACGCCGCCGCGATGGGCTCGCCGGACTGCTGGGTGCGCTGCAGCGGCGACGTGATGAGCGAGGTGACGGGGCGTCCACGCGCGACGAGGTCGTCGGCGGCGGTCTTCGCCATCTCGCGGCCGAGATCGCTGAGCCCGTAGCCGGGAAGACGGCCGTAGAGCACGCCCTGCGGGTTGAACACCTCGCCATGGCGCACGAGATGTATCTGCTCGGCCGGCACGGGTTCCAGTCTAGAGAGCCGCATCCTTTGAATCCGCCGAGACCCCGTCGGTCGAGAAGTGGGTTGAGTAGGCGCGAAGCGCCGTATCTCGAAACCTAGCGCCCGACGGAAGAGGACGCGTTTCGAGGCCACCCGGCCCGCGGAGACCCGATTCGGAGAACGCGACCAGATGACCGCATGACCACACGGCGGCGTGGGGGAACGCCCTGGAGCGGGTTCTACGAGGTGGTCAACCCATCAGCGATCCCCTCCAGCAACTGCAGCGACGGCACGAAGAACGTCGCGCCGGTCACGGCGGTCGAGACGTCGAGGATCCGGTCGTGGAACCCCGGCGGGTCTCCGAGGAACATGCGCTGCAGCATCCGTTCGATCACCCACAGGCGGCGGGTGTACCCGATGAAGTAGGTGCCGTACTCGCCGGCCGCGGGACTCCCGAAGGGCATGTTGTCGCGCAGGATGTCGAACTCGTTGCCGTCGTCGTCGGTGACCGTCGCGAGCGTCTTGTGCGCGCGCTGCGGCTCGGTGTCGTCGAGTTCGAGGTCGTCGGCCTTGCGGCGGCCGATCACGGCCTCCTGCTGTTCGGTGGTGAGCGCGTTCCAGGCGCCGAGGTCGTGCAGGTACTTCTGCACGACGACGTAGCTGCCGCCGGCGAACGCCTCGTCCTCGTCGCCGATGAGGGTCGCGTCGGCCATGCCGCGCCCCGTCGGGTTCGCGGTGCCGTCGACGAAGCCGAGCAGGTCGCGGGCGTCGAAGTAGCGGAATCCGTTGACCTCGTCGACGACCTCGACCGAGTCGCCGAGCTGCTCGAACAGCAGCCGCTCGAACTCGAAGCAGAAGTCGGGGCGTTCGGCGCGGATGTGGAACAGCAGATCGCCCGGCGTCGACGGCGCCGTGTGCTTCGGGCCTGCGATCGCGGCGAAGGGATGCAGCTCCGCGGGTCGGTCACTGCGGCCGAGCCGATCCCAGGCGCCGGATCCGATGCCGACGATGCACGAGAGGTTCGCCCCGAGGTCGCGGAAGCCGACCGACTTGACGAGGTCGTCGATGCCGGCCACGACCTCGAGTGCGGTCTTCAGCTGCTCCGGTGCCGGGCCGATCGTCACGGTGAGGAAGACGGCCGAACGCGACAGCGGCGCGTCGACCTGCTGCGCGTCGAACGGGACTCGGCGGCCGGTCGTGTCCATCGTGTGCTCCCTCGTCGGCGACGGTTCCTGCGGTCACCCTACGGCCGGCCGGGCCGACATGTCACGTGTTCTGGTTGCACGCCCGAAGTCCATCGGCAACCCGCTGAACGCGCCCCGCTCATCGGAAGCGCGCTTGGCGCAGCGTGCGACTCGTAGCTCGTCTCAGCCCCGGAGCGCGGGTATGCGCCGCGCCCAGAGTGTGTTCATGCTGCAGAGGGCGGCTGGAGCAATGACGAAGAGCGGTACGTAAAGACCCAAGCTCATCGGATACCCCCATGGGATCAGGTAGTAGACGGAAAGCGCACCCATCGCAGTTCCAAGGCCGACACTGGCTGCCTCGATCCACTCTGCTCGCACGAACAGCCCAACAACAAGGCGAACCAGCGCGCCCAAGCCCGCCACAGCGGCGCCGATGAAGACTCCGGCGCAGGCTCCGCCGACAGCGAAGAAGGCCGCGATGCCCGCGCCTTGTCGCAGAGCCGCATCGGTGAGAACGAGCGCATGGAGCAGACCGAACACAGCGCCGAGCAGAAGCCCGCCTACAGCACCGAGCAGAAGCAGCTCAGCGGCCCAGCCGGGTTTCGGTGGAACATAGCGGCTGGACTGCACGATCACAGATTCTGCGTCCACGTCATGGGGTTGTCGCGAAGCGTCGAGTTGCGCTGGGCGAGGCCGATGAAGCCGATGGTTCCGAGCAGGACCGGCGCTGGAACTGTGAGCACCCAGAACGACCCGAGCGTGAGCGTGCCCGCGATGCCTTCCGAGATGAGCCACACGATGATCGGCACGTACATCACGGTCGCCACGACGCCGGCCACAATGAGGAAGAGGCGTGCGCGGCGAGCCCGCACCGGAGCGTACTCATCCACCTCGATGTCTCTCGCCCGCTTATTGCGGCGACGCTGCCCGCTTGAACCCATCTCATCCCGTCCTCTCCGACGCCCGATCGCACTTACAGGATGAGCGGACCACCACTCTCGCATGCGGGGGTGGTGGTCCGC